>NYZG01000378.1 GCA_002687025.1 Candidatus Poribacteria bacterium | reverse complement strand
CGACCGGGCTGGATCTGCCGGACGACCACCGCGGCAGGAGGGGGCGCGACCGGGCGCGCGAACTGCTGGCCGGTATCGCCATAGAGGAGGGTCAACACTACGAGGCGCGCGGCATTATCGCCGAACTCGAGAGCGAGCCACCGGTCAAGGGCGTGCTGCCGGAGCTGGAGCGGCAAGCGCGCACGCGGTTGGTGAAGTGCCGCCTCGAGGTCGCACTCGGGGACGACGCGGCTGCCAAGGATGATCTCGACCAGACCGACGTGGCCATCAAGGAGGCCCCGGATGCCGTCAGGGGCGCCCTGACGGAGCATCTGCTCGCCCGCATCGGAGCGTTGCGAGAGGCAATGACGGCCTCCGTCTGAGCCAGGCGCGCGCCCGATTGGGCCGTTGTGGCGGGGCCACACGTGGTCGTCACACGGCGCAGGCGCCGTCGGGTCCGTGCGTGTGGTATAATGCTGTACCGCACGCCACGGCGGCGCCGTAATAGGCTGGGTGGCCGCCTTCGGCGGACCGTGACTACGAGAGGCGATGACTGTGGGTCTCAACCCGCACCTGATAAACCTGATGACCATCAGGGAGCGCCAGCGTCTACACGCGCCGGCAGCGACCTCACGCCGCGCGGAAGGCGCGACGGGGTTCACGTCGGCCCTGGGCGAGTCAATGGCCACGTCGCCCGCGGCCGCGGCTGGCGAGGCCGAGGTGCTGGTCGCGGCTGGCACGGCGAGGGCCGACGCCGTGCGCCACATGGCCCAAGCGGGCCCCGACACCGTCGGCCCATCGCTGACGGCCGAGAAGATCCTGAGCCCCCGAAGCCTCGTGAGCCGGTTCCTCGGCGAGCAGGACTTGGTCCTCGCCGCACAGAGGGCCCCGGACAGCAGGTACCGCAACACTCCCGACGACGACACGTCCGGCGAAGCCGAGACGCAGGCGAATCTGCGACCTGTCGACTGACCCATCGTACGGTCCCGCCAACGCCTGCGAGCTCATCGGCCGTCCAACTGGCCGGCGCGCGCCTCGAACCCGTTTGCCCGCAACCATGTCAGTTCTGTTGCCGCCGCCCGCGTGTCCCCTGTGGCCACGGCCAGCCGGGCCCGCTGCTCGTGGAGATCCACGTTCGTGGGGTCGAGTTGCACGGCCCGCAGTAGCGAGGCCGCCGCGTCGCCGTCCCGGCCCGCCGCCAACTCCGCCCGCCACCGTCGGTCCCACGCCCGCGCGTCCCGTGGGTGGTCCTCCGTCGCGCGTACGATGGCGCGCAGCGCCGAGTCCGAGGCGTGTCGCGCCGTCGTGCGGACACGCGGGGCAGCCTGCGGCGACGCGGGCTCGCGTGAGTCCAGCAGACGGAGCGTGAGGGCCGTCACGAGCACCAACACGCCGCTCGCGCACACCACGGCCAGCAGCGCTCTGCGCGCGCGTCTCTGCCGCCGACGGTCGTCAACGACGGCCCGGGACGTGGCGTCGGAGAGCTGTCGGTACGCCCCGATGATTCCCCGCATGCGGGCCCCGGCGTCCCGACGGGCCCGGTCGCCGAGATGCGCGACCTTGTCCGGGTGGCGTTCTTGGGCCTGTCTGCGGTAGGCGCGCCGCACTTCGTCGGCGTCGGCGCCCGGCCGCACGCGGAGGGTGTCGTACGGGTCGTCGGGCATCGTGTGTTCCGTGTTCCGTGTTCCGGGCTGGGCCCCGCTCCGCTACAATGGTGGCGACGGCGGATCGACACACAAGAATACACCGCGCACGGTAGGCAGGGCGAGCATGCACGTCATAGCGGACATCTGCATAGTGCCGATGGGCGTTGGCGCATCGGTATCCACATACGTCACGGCGGCATACGGCATCCTGGCCGAGGCCGGGCTGAACGCGCGGCTACACGCGTACGGCACGAACGTGGAGGGACCGTACGAGGACGTCATGGCGGCCCTGAGACGCTGCCACGAGGCGTTGCACGACGCGGGCGCTCCGCGCCTGTCCACGACGATTCGCCTGGGTACGCGCGTGGACAAGCCGCAGACGATGGCGGACAAGATACGCGCAGTGGACGAGGCGGCGCTCTAGGCTCGGGAAAGGCTGCGCAGTGCTCACGGTCAGAGACCAAGGCGGCCCGTTCGTAATAGGCGTGGACGGCGGCGCGACGAAGACCGTCGGCGTCCTAGCAGGCCTCGATGGGCCGGAGGCGCGACGCGCGGTCGTTGGCCCCACGAACCTGCACGCGGCAGACGGCCGAGCCGTCGCGAGGAACCTGCGCAAGCTGGCGGGCGAGCTGTCCGCCTTCGGGGCCTCCGGCCGTGACGTGGCCGCCACGGTCTTGGGCATGGCGGGAGCCGGGAGGCCGGCCGAGGCCCGTCGGCTACGCGAGCTCGCCGCCTCGGCGGGGTTCAGCTGCCCCTTGGTCGTCGCCACGGACGCCCGAGTAGCCCTCCACGGGGCGACCGGGGGCTCCCCGGGGATTCTCGTGATCGCCGGTACCGGCTCCATGTGCTACGGGAGAGATGGCGACGGCAGCGAAGCGCGCGCCGGAGGGTGGGGCCACGTCCTCGACGACGCCGGCAGCGGCTACGCCATCGGCCTCGCGGCGCTACGCGCGGTGGTCCGCCAGGCGGACGGCCGGGCGGACCGCACACCCCTCGCCGACACCGTCCTGCCCGCGCTAGGCGTGGACATTGAGGGCCTCGTTCCGTGGGCTGCTACGGCGTCGAAGGCTGACATCGCCGCGCTGGCGCCCGCCGCATTGGCGGCCTCGGCGAACGGCGATGCCGCCGCCGTCTCGATCGTGGCGTCCGCCGCGCGCGATCTCGCCGCCCTCGTGGCGGCCGTGGGCGCGAAGCTGGGTCTCGCATCTCAGCCGGTGGTTGTGCTGAGCGGCAGCCTGCTCGAGTGCAACGAGTCTTTCCGGCGTCAGGTCGCATCTGCGGTCCTGGAGTGGCGGCCCGACGCGCGCATTGAGCTGCCGTCGGCAGATGGCGCGTGGGGAGCCGTTCTCATGGCACGGGAGCTCGTGGAACAGGAGCGCGTACATGTCAGCTGAGTCGACGCCCACGCTTACGGAGCAGCATAACCCGCGGTCGGCCGGCATAGACGCCCTGTCGGCGAGCGACATCGTCCGGCTCTTCGCCGCGGAGGACCGGCGTGCGGTCGAGGCGACCGTCGCCATCGCGGACGACGTCGCGCGGGCGGTCGAGTGGGTAGCGGCCGCGTTGCGAGCCGGCGGGCGGCTGCTCTATGTCGGGGCAGGCACTAGCGGGCGGTTGGGCGTGTTGGACGCGTCCGAGTGTCCTCCGACGTTCGGCGCCGAGCCATCCAGCGTTGTAGGGATAATCGCGGGCGGAGACGGCGCCCTGAGGACCTCCGCGGAGGGCGCGGAGGACGATGTCGACGCCGGCGCCGGCGCGATGGCGGACCACGACGTCTGCCACCGGGACGTGGTCCTCGGCATCGCGGCTAGCGGGAGAACGCCCTACGTCCTTGCCGCGCTTCGAAAGGCCCGCGGGCGTTCCGCGAAGACGGTGCTGCTGTCGTGCACGCCGCCGAGGGACGACGTGGCGGAGTACGTCGACCTGTTCCTGACGCCGCTCGTCGGGCCGGAGGTGATATCCGGGTCGACGCGCCTCAAAGCCGGTACGGCGACGAAGCTGGTGCTCAACCAGGTGTCTACCGGCGCGATGGTCCTTCTCGGCAAGGTCTACGGGAATCGCATGGTCGACGTGAAGCCGGTGAACCAGAAGCTCCGCGGCCGTGGCGTCTCACTCGTGTCCGAGATCGGCCGTGTCGATGCAGCGGCGGCCGAAGGCGCGCTTGACTCCGCGGATGGCGATGTCAAAGTCGCGGCCCTCGCCCTCCGCCGAGGCCTTACGTACGATGAGGCCCGCGCGACCCTCGCCGCCGCTAACGGCTCGCTGCGGTCTGCGTTGGACCAAACGCCCGCCGGCCCACACGACGCATAGCCGTGTCACACCTTGCGGGCCACGTAGAACGCCACGTACTTGGGGTCGCGCAAGACACCGCCGCCGGCCGCTACCGCCCGTGCGACGGCGCACAGCAGCCACGCCCGAAGGGCCGCGCGCAACTCAGCGTCCTCCCCGACGCCGCCCAGCGTGAAGGTGGACTCGATGTACCGCACGGCCGGCGCGGGGTCGTCGAATCGGAGTGCGTTTTCGCACACCGTCTCCTCGACGTGAGGGAATGCGGCCCCCAACAGCTCGGGCGCAGTCGCTGTCGAGAACGACCCACCCGCGCCGCCGCCGGGAGCAGGGAGACCGAACGCCTCGCCGGCTTCCCGACGCAGGCCGCGCAAGACCGGTAGCGAATCCGCGCCGTTCGTTGTTATCAGGACCGCGCCATCGCGCCGGACTGCCCGCCGCAGTTCGCGCAGTGCGACGGGGATGTCGCGCACGTGGTAGAGCATGTGGCGTGCGGCCACCCAGTCGAAGTAGCCCGACCGCACGGGCAGCGCTTGCGCGTCGCCGACCGCCCACCTCGCCGAACCCACGCTCCCGGCGGCCTCGGCCGCCATGCCGAATGAGGAGTCGACGCCGACGAGGAACCCGCGATGCCCAGCGGCCCGCAGATGCGCTTCGAACCGGCCGGGCCCCGGCCCGACGCCCAAGATCGATTCGCCTCCCGACAGGCCCATCAGAACGCGGCAGCGTCGGTCCAGGTCGTCGGCGCGTTCGGAGTACAGCCGGTGCGTGTCGAGACGCACCCGCAGGGAGTCGGACTTCGCGTATTCTGCGCGCACGACGTCAGGATCGGGGCAAGGCACGCGCGACTCCCTCCGTCGCAGGCGTCCGCGCGGCCGAGCCGGCGCCCGTCAGCCCGCCGCGCAGGAATGCCTTGAACGCCTCCGCGTCGCGCGTGAATCCCTCGAACGTGTCGATGACGATGTCGTCCGGCGTCATAAGCGCGTAATACGGGAGCGCCACCGTGCCGAACCGCGTCTGCTGCATCTCCTGGTTCGCCGTCGACTCGGGAGTCGGCTTGTCCGTCCACAGCTGCACCACGACGTACTCCGCGAAGATCTCCTGGACGTCCGCGCGCGCGAAGATCGTCTTCTCCATGAGGCGGCAATTCGTGCACGTGATCCCCGTGAAATCGATGAAGATAGGGCGGCCGCTACGGCCCGCCTCGGCAAGCGCCTCGGGGTACGACTGTAGCCACGAGGCGTGGGCGCCCGCCTTCGCGTCCGTCGCGACCGTCGCCTGTCCCGAGTCGGCCAGCGCGTACGGCGGCAGGAAGGCGTCCAGCTCGCCCAGCGGCTGCCCGAACAGCCCGGTCGCAAGATAGATCGCGGCCGAGAACGACGCGATGCTGAACATCAGCCGAGGCACGCCCACGCCCTCGGTCGGCGTGTCGTGAGGCAGACGGAACTTCCCGAGCAGGTAATAGCCCGCCACCGCGGCGATCGCGATCCAGCCCGCGAGGAACAGCTCGCGCGGCATCACGCCCCAGTCCATGACGAGGTCGATGTTGCTGACGAATTTCATCGCTGCCGCGAGCTCCAGGAAGCCCATCATCACCTTGACCGAATTCAGCCACCCACCTGACTTCGGCAGAGACGCCAGGAGCTGCGGAAACAGGGCCAGGAGGAAGAACGGCGATGCGAACGCCGCGGAGAACCCGAGCATGCCGGTGATGGACCAGAACAGCTCGCCCTTCGTCGCGGCGACCAGGACCGTGCCCACGAATGGCACCGTGCACGTAAACGACGTCAGCGAGAAGGTCAGGCCCATGAGGACCGTGCCCACGGTCCCGGCGCCCTGACCTGATCGCGCGCCCAGGAAGCCGAGGAGCTTGTATGGCACGCGGATCTCGAACGCTCCGAACAGGTTCAGCGCGAACACGACGAACACAGTCGCGATCGCCAGGTTGACCCAGACGTTCGCCGCCACGCCCTGGATACTCGCCGCGCCGAATAGGACGGCGAGAAGGATGCCCAGCGCCGTGAAGGTCGCCATGATGCCCACGCAGTAGATCACCGCCTGCGCCAGGCCCTGAGACCTGGTGAGCCCTTCCTTCTTCGTGAAGAACGACACCGTGATCGGGATCATCGGGAACACGCAGGGCGTCAGCAGGGCGAGGAACCCCATCGAAACGGCAAAGCCCAGATACGCCAGGAATCCCTTGGCGCGCGCATCGTCAATGCTGCTGGCCGCAGGCCTTGTATCGCGCGACGACGACCGGGCCATCGCCGGCCGGTACTCGGCCCGCGATGGCCCGGCCGCGACCGTCAACAGGCCGGCCGCGTCGACCGTGGTCGGAGGCAGGCAGACGCGGTCGTCACACGCCATGAACCGTACGGTCGCGGTTATCTCGGTCGAGCCGAGAGAGGCCGCGTCGGTGACAAGCATCGTCTGCGTGAAGGTCACCTCGTCCTCGAACGACTCGACCACCATACCGAACGTGTCGTCCATCTTGCTTAACGGAGCCGGCTGACGAGCCACGCCCACGGCCCTCAGGCCGGGCCCGTCGAGGGCCATCTCGGTGGGTTGCGGGGCAGTCTCCGCCGCCGACCGGGTCATCGAGTAGATGTGCCAGCCCGGGTCGATCGCCACTGTCACGCTGACCTCGAGCATCTCGCCTACGCGCGCGGGCGATGGACGCGCAGCCACGGACACCACCACTTTGTCAGCGGCCCCACTGGAAAGAAGGCCCTGTGCCCCGGCAGGCCGGCAGACCGCGGCCATGACCACGAGCAAGGCGATTGCGGAGGCGCGGATATGGGGGAACGGCATCGGGTGGT
>NYZG01000377.1 GCA_002687025.1 Candidatus Poribacteria bacterium | reverse complement strand
GGAGGGCCTGGCACGGGCAAGACCACTGCCGTTCGCGCCATACTCGCCGCCTTCCGCGCCCGAAAGCTCGACGTCGCCCTATGCGCGCCGACCGGCCGCGCGGCACGACGTCTCTCCGAGGTGTCGGGTGGCAGGGCGCAGACGATACACCGCCTGCTGGGATACTCCCCCGACGACGACGAATACCGTCGCGGCTCCGACAGCCCCATCGACGCGGGCGCGGTCATCGTCGACGAGTTCTCCATGGTCGACACCGTCCTGTTCGGCGATCTCCTCGCCGCGGTTCCGCGAGGCGCACACGTGGTCCTCGTCGGTGACTCGGACCAGCTCCCCTCGGTCGGCCCCGGGTCGGTGCTGGAGGACATCATCTCGTCCGGGGTCGCGCCCGTGGTAGCGTTGGACGAGATCTTCCGACAGGCGCAGGGCAGCCTGATTGTCCGCAACGCGCACGCCATCAATCAGGGCGAGGTCCCAACCCTTACAGGCGAAGACGACCGCGACTGCTTCCTCCTTGCCCGCGACGATCCCGATGCCGCCGTCGACGCGGTCGTCGATCTGTGCTCCTCGCGTCTTCCCACCCACTACGACCTCGACCCAACATGGGACATCCAGGTGCTGGCGCCCATGCACCGACGTCAGCTAGGTACCGAGACGCTCAACGCGCGTCTACAGGAGGCGCTCAACCCCGCCGGAAAGCCGGTGTCCGCTCAGGCGTCGCTGAGGGTAGGCGACAAGGTCATGCAGATCGTCAACAACTACGACAAAGACGTCTTCAACGGCGATATCGGCCGAATAGACAGCGTCGACGCCCGCAAGGGCACGGTGTGGGTGCGCTACCCCGATGGCCTCGTCGGCTACGAGCGCGGCGAATACGGCGAGATCACGCTCGCCTATGCGACGACGGTACACAAATCCCAGGGCAGCGAATACAGGGCCGTCGTCCTGGCCCTGCATACGCAGCACCATGTCATGCTGCAGCGGCGACTCCTCTACACCGCGGTGACTCGGGCGCGGGAGCTGCTGGTCGTGGTCGGGTCCCCCCAGGCGCTGGAGCGAGCCGTCGCGAACGACCGCACCTCCGACCGCCGGACGACACTACGGGCGCGCCTCGCCGGGGAGGCCGAGTTCGCCCCGTCGGACCCAGGCGCATGAGGTGGCTCGGATCGCTGCGACTCAACCACGGCGGAGGCGCCGCGACCTTCCTCAAGGCGTACGTCGTGGGCGGCGTGTTCGTGTTGCTGGCGGGGTTCATCGTCTATTCCCAGTGGATACTCCACCGCCTGGAGGTGCGCAACGAGACGTGGGTTGCGCCGTTCGTCCGGCTCAAGACGTACGTACCGGCGATCCGGGACCATCAGGCCAGCGAACTGTTGCGCGAGGCGCTCCGGGATGTCACTGACAAGGGGCTCCTGCGATTCGTCATCGTCGATGATGCCGGCGTCCCGGTCTTGGCGCGAGGCGTGGACCCGATGGTGGACCTCAAGCTGGACGACCCCGAAGGCGACGCCCTCACGGTCGCGGAGCAGCAGCGTCTCTCCGAGGCTATCGCCTCGATGCGCGAGCAACACGCCGCCGAGGCGCTGGAATACACTACACTGAGCCGTCGCATCGTCGGCCGCATCTACTTTGGCGACGTGGACGCGGAGCATCTTGCCGACATGCCTCTCGTGCTGTCGGACGTGCAGGACCGGCCCGTCGCCTGGCGGATATACGGCGGCTGGGAAACCGCGCTCAGTCATCCTGAAGGCGTTGGCCGGGCCATCGCCCTCGTGCGCGATGCCGACCGCCACAAGCGCGTCGAGGACCTCCAGATCGACCCTCCTGCGAAGCAGGGGGCATTCTACTACGAGGTCGACACGGTCCCGGCGCTACAGTGGATGCCATTCATACAGATGCTCCTCGTCGGCGGGTTCATCACCGGAGGCGTGATGCTATACCGACGCATACGCGCCGACGAGCAGGCGGCCATATGGGCCGGCCTCGCGAAGGAAAGCGCGCATCAGTTAGGCACGCCGATAACCTCCCTAATGGGGTGGGTTGACCTGTCCCGCCAGACCCGACCGCCAGATGAAGACCCGCAGGACGGCCTAGACATACACGCGGAGATGGAGAAAGACCTGCGTCGCCTGGAACGCATCGTCGCGCGCTTCTCGCAGGTGGGTCTCAAGCCCGAGCTGCGCGCGGTCTCCGTGAACGAAATCGCGGCAGACGCCGCTGCCTATTTCCGCGCGCGCCTCCCTACGAGATCGCAGGCGACCACGATCACCGAAGACTACGCGGACCTGCCCATGGCCCTGGCGAACGCCGACCTCATCCAGTGGGTCTTCGAGAACCTCATCCGCAACGCCATAGACGCCATCGACACCCAAGAAACCGGGCCAGGAAACGTGGCCATGGTCACCCGTTATGATGTTGGCACGAACTGTGTTACAATTGCCGTCAGGGATAATGGTGGTGGCATTGCGCCCGCGGTTCGGAGGCGCCTCTTCACCCCCGGCGTCACGACGAAGCCGCACGGCTGGGGCGTAGGCCTCACGCTCGTCAAACGCATCGTCGAGGTGTACCACGCAGGCCGGGTCCGGCTAGCGCACACCGACCCTGAAGGCAGCACCTTCGAGGTGCGTCTACCCGCGGCAGACGGGCCTCGCAATGGCCGTGCGTGACATCCATCCGTCGCACGAAGGGCGACAAGTGGCCGAGCATCGACGACAGATCCTGTGGATCGACGACGAGATCGACGAGCTGCGGTCGCATGTGCTCTTCCTCGAGTCCCACGGATATGATGTCGTCCCGGCCGCGAACGGACAGGACGGCCTCACCGTGCTGCGCGACGGCGCCTTCGATGCCGTTCTACTCGACCATCGCATGGCGGGAATGGACGGGCTCGATGTCCTCGACGCCATCAAGACGGAGCGACCGCATCTGCCGGTCGTGATGGTCACGCAGAGCCAAGAAGATACCCTCATGGACGACGCCCTGCGGCGCCAGGTCGACGACTTCCTGGTCAAGCCCGTCCAGGCCGTCCAGGTCGCGCGGACGCTGCGCCGAATCGTCGAGCGGCAGGCGCTGACCGAAGAAGCCACTCCACAGATGTACCTGCGCGACTACGGCGAGCTCCTCGCCTCGCGTAGCGGCGACATCTCGTGGAAGGAGTGGGCAGCGATCTACCAGCGACTGGTAGCCTGGGACATGCGCGAGGACGACCTCGAGCGCTCCGGCCTCGCCGCCAGCCACCGCGAGTTGCACGCCGAATACAACCGCGCATTCTGCGAATACGTCGCCACGAATTACCCCGCGTGGGTCAAAGGCGGGGATTCGCCCACACTCTCGGTCGACGTCCTGGACCGGTTCGTGCTCCCACACGTGCAGCGTGGCGAGCAGGTCTTCTTCGTCGTCATCGACTGCATGCGGCTCGACCAGTGGCGGACCATAGAGCCGCTGCTCGCCCCGCTGTTCGACATTGAGACGGAGCTGTACTACGGCATTCTGCCCAGCGCCACTGGCTATGCGAGGAACGCGCTGTTCAGCGGGCTGTTCCCCAAGGAAATCGCGGAGCGCCACCCACAGTTCTGGTCCGAGTCGTGTGACACCGACAGCAGCACGAACCGGCACGAGAAGCAGCTCCTCGAACTGAAGCTCGAGCGGGACGGGCTGTACCTCAAGCCACCTCCCCGCTACTTCAAGATATTCGACGCCCGCGGCGGCGAGGAGTATCGGCAGCGGGTCGCGTCGTTCGACAGGGTTAGCCTGGCGACGCTCGTTGTGAACTTCCTGGACGTGCTGACCCATGAACGCTCGCAGTCGGACGTGCTACAGCAGATTGCGCCCGACGAGCGCGCGTTCCGATCGCTCATGGAGTCCTGGTTCCGCAACTCCGACCTGTTCCGCATATTCGAGATAATGGCCGAGAAGAACGCCACTGTGGTCGTTACGACCGACCACGGTTCAGTATTATGTGATAGGGCGAGCAAGGCGTTCGGCAACAGGGACACCACGACGAGTCTTCGGTTCAAAGTCGGCGATCGGATCGACGGCGACCCGGAGGAGGCAGTGAAGATAGACGACCCCAGCATGTACAACTTGCCCTCGGATCACAGCGGCAAGAACTACCTGCTCGCGAAGGAAGACTACTACTTCGTCTATCCGACGGAATTCAACGCGTACAGACGACAACTGAAGGGCGGCTTCCAGCACGGCGGCATCTCCATGCAGGAGTTACTGATACCGTGCGCGACGCTGCGCCCGAGGTGACGACGAACCGACCGGACACGATACGCGAGGAGTTTGGGGTGACGCGGCATGGCATCGGGTCGTGAGACGCGCGCCCAGGTTTTGCTGAGACAGTCGGCAACTACAACTGTGTGTCGGCCACGTCGATCCGTGATGGCGCGGGCCGGTACTCTCACATTCGGTCGTGGACGCGTCTCGACCACCCGCCCGGTCTGGAATCGCGCGGGACTCCGAGGCGCATCGACTGCACGACATTCGGGAACGGGTCGCACGCATCTGGAGCATGCTGCACGGACGGTCGCCACGTAGCACAGGCGTCCCGGCGGCGGCAGGCACGAACAGACGCGGCTCGTCGACCGGCGACCTTGAGGCGACACAGGTGGCAAGAGCGAACGGACGCACGGTACGCGACCACACGCGGCGGACACCCGTCGCCGAGGCGTCGCGAGCGCGTCCCGCCGCCCTTGAACGACCCCCGGCCGCCATGACCGCTCGGGCAATCATCTTCTTGATGGCTTGGCTACAGGCCGGATCGCACGACGGCGCAGCGACGCCATGCGACCGACCACTTCCGCGCACAAGGCCCCGACGGACGCCCTCCCAGCGTGAGAGTTACCGACGACGCCATCCTCGACTTGACCGGGCACGCAAGCGAGGAGGCATTCGATGGCTACGGATATTGTCGTCTCCGAGGACGCCTACGAGATACGTGTGGCGATCATGGAGGACGGCCGCTGCGTGGAGTTGTTCCACGAGCGGAAGTCCGAGGAACGCATCCTCGGGCACATCTACAAAGGCAAGGTCGGCAGCGTCCTGCCAGGGATGCAGGCCGCCTTCATCGACATCGGCACCGCGAAGAACGCGTTCCTGCACGTCTCGGACCTGCAGGCTCACGTAAACGAATTCGGCGAGATCGCCCACAACGTCGAGGGGAACTCCCGCGCCGCCCGGTCGCGCGTCCCGATCGAGACGATCCTGAAGAAGGGCCAGGAGCTCCTCGTACAGATCGACAAGGAGCCCATCGGCACCAAAGGGCCTCGGGTCACCGGTTACATCACCATGCCCGGCCGGTATCTCGTGTACATACCCACATCGTCCAACCTCGGCATCTCCCGTCGTATCGACCGTGAGCGCGAACGGAACCGGCTGCGCGAGGCGCTCTCGAAGCACATGCCCAAGACGGGCGGGATCATCGTCCGCACTGCTTGCGCCGGCCTCCCGGAAGACCAGTTCGTGCCGGAGATAAAGTTCCTCCTCAAGACCTGGGAGGACGCCCTGGCCCGCAGCGAGAGAGTGCGCGCCCCCGCGCTGGTCCACGAGGATCTCGGCCTGGTGTTCCGCATCATCCGGGACGTCTTCACCGAGGACGTGAACCAACTCATCGTCGAGTCGAAGACGCTCCACGCGCAGGTGATGAACTACATCGACCAGTCGCTCCCGGGTCTCCGCGACAAGGTCGTGCTATACGGACACTCGACGCCCGCGTTCGATCACTACGGCATCGAGCAGGAAGTGCAGAAGGCGATGAGCCGCCGCGTCTGGTTGAAGTCCGGCGGGTACCTGGTGATTGACGAGACCGAGGCCCTCGTAGCCATCGACGTGAACACCGGTAAATTCGTGGGCGCATCGAGCCACGAGGAGACGATCTACCAGAACAACCTCGAGGCCGCCGTCGAGATAGCCCGGCAGATCCGTCTGCGTGATCTCGGCGGAATCATCGTCCTCGACTTCATCGACATGGAGAGCCCCAGCAACCGCAAGCACGTGCTCCAAACCCTCGAGCGTGAAATCCGCAAGGACAAGGCCCGCACGAACATCCTCCAGTTCACCGAGTTGGGCATCGTCGAGATGACCCGGCAGCGGACGAAGGAAAGCCTCAGCTCGATGTTCTGCACGTCGTGCCCCTACTGCAACGGCGCGGGGTACATCCTGTCCGAGGAGACGATCGTGATACGCGTCCTGCGCGGCATCCGTAGCGCGTTCGAGCGCGTGCCGAAGGCGTCGTACCGCATCGTAATCAGCGACCGGATCGCGGCGCGGCTGAACCGCGAGGACCGGCAGCGCTTCAACGCCCTGACCCGCGAGTTGAAGGTCCGCGTCACCCTCGACCCCAATCCCGACCTGCACCTCGAGGACTTCCGCATCTTCGAGACGCCCAGCAATCGCGAGGTCTTCATCCACTAGCCCACAGCGGCCCGAGGGTTGTAGTTGAGCGAGTTCACGCACTTCGACGCCGACGGCGCGGCCCGGATGGTCGACGTCACAGAGAAGCACGTCACCGACCGCGAGGCGATCGCGCGAGCGGCCGTGTACGCCTCGGCCGAGACGATCACGAAGATACGCGACCGGGCGTTCGCAAAGGGCGACGTCCTCGACGTGGCGCGCCTGGCCGGCATCATGGGCGCGAAGCGGACCAGCGACCTCATTCCGCTATGCCACCCGCTGCCGATCACGTCGGTCAAGCTCGACCTGAAGCTGAATGACGAGAGAGCGTGCGTCGACATCGAGTCCCGCGTCCGCGTCACGGGGAGGACCGGCGTCGAGATGGAGGCGCTGACCGCCGCGACCGTGGCCGCATTGACGGTGTATGACATGTGCAAATCGGTGGATAAGGGCATGGTCGTCGGCGACGTGCGACTCGTGCGCAAGACGGGCGGCAAGTCCGGCGCGTATCTGCGCCCGGGCGAGGCACAGCCGGCCGACGGCCGCGAGTGATGGCGCGCCGCGTCCTGGTGGCGATGAGCGGCGGCGTGGACTCGTCCGTCGTGGCGCATCTGCTGGCGGCGGAAGGCCATGAGGTGCTTGGCGTCACCATGCGCCTGGGGAACCACGACACCGTCGAACCCGACGGCGACAAGCCCACCTGCTGCGGCCTCGACGGCATACGGGACGCCCGTCGCGTAGCCGCGCAGCTCGACATTCCCTACTACGCCGTCAACTACGAGCAGCTCTTCGCCGAGAAGGTCGTCGACTACTTCACCGACGAATACCTCAGTGGCCGCACGCCGAACCCGTGCGTCATGTGCAACCAGGAGCTGAAGTTCGGCAAGCTGCTGGAACTCGCCGACGACATCGGCGCCGACTCCGTCGCGACGGGCCACTACGCCCGTACCGGTGGCGGGGGCGACCGTCACACGCTGCGCCGCGCGCGCGACGCGTCGAAGGATCAGACATACGTGCTGTTCTCGATGACGCAACCTCAGCTCGCGCGCACGCTCTTCCCCCTAGGCGACATGACGAAGGACGAGGTCCGCGATGTCGCCCGCGACATGGGCCTCGCGACCGCGGAAAAGCCCGAGAGCCAGGACATCTGCTTCATCCCGGACGACAACTACCGTCGGTTCCTGCGCGAGCGCGTGCCCGGCGCCGTTCAACCCGGCGTCATCGCGGACGCCGACGGGCGCGAGGTGGGGACGCATTCTGGAGCCGCCAACTACACCGTCGGGCAGAGGCGCGGCCTGGGCATATCCGCCGATGCGCCCGTGTACGTCACGGAGATCCACGCCGGCGACAACGTCGTCGTCGTCGGCTCGGCCGAGGGGCTCCTGCGATCCGAGTTCGACGTAGCCTGTGTCAACTGGGTCGCCGGGCCGGCACCGATGTCTCCGGCAGAGGCCACCGTCAAGATCCGCTACCGGGACGACGGCGCGCCGGCGAAGGTGTTCCCGGCCGACGACGGGACGGCGCGAGTGGAATTCGTCGAGCCCCGACGGGCGATCACGCCGGGTCAGGCGGCGGTGTTTTACGACGGTGATCTCGTTCTGGGCGGGGGTTGGATCGGTCCCTGAACATCTGCTGCCGCGCCTGCCTGCCTTCCTCCTTCATCACCCGATCCGCCATCACGATCGACCCGGCGATCGCCACGTTGAGCGACACGCTCTCGCGGGCGGGAACCTGCACGATGTGTGTGCGGCGACGCAGCGCGAGGTACTCGGCCGGCACGCCCATGTACTCCGACCCCAGTATGTAGATGCCCCGCTCAGGGTGCACGAACGTGCGCAGGTCGCACGCGTCCTCGTGCATCTCGATGACGACGTACTCCGCGTTCTTGGGCATGGCGTGGTCGAACTGCTCGACGTCGTCGAAGTGGAACACCGGCACGTGTCGGTCGAAGCCGTGTGCCGCCTCGTTCTCCACGGGGAACGCCGCGCCGACGGCGAACACCGCCGTCGCTCCGAAGACGTGCGACGAGCGGATGAGCGTGCCGATGTTCAGCGTGTTGCGTGGCTGAACGACTCCGATCATGAAGAATCCGCGGTCCATTCCCCGCCTTCCGCCGCAGTTCTTACGCCCCGCCGCCTTGGATCGAGAATAGGCTTCTGGCGGCCTGCGTCGTAGTCGCGGCGACCGCGTCGACGGATGCCCCACGCGCCTCAGCCACCTTCTCAGCGACGGCGGCCACATACGCCGGCTCGTTCCGCCTGCCGCGCCGGAACTGAGGAGTCAGCCAGGGCGAGTCGGTCTCCAGGACGAAACTCCCGTCGGGCAGAACGGCGACGGCGTCCCGTAGCGCCTGGGACTTCGGGTAGGTGACCGTACCACCGATTCCGAGCACGCAGCCCATTTCCACGGCCCGCGATGCCACGTCGCCCGGGCCCCCGAAGCAGTGCAGGAGCGGCCGAACGCTGCCCGCGTATTCGCCGAGGATGGCGAGAACGTCGTCCGTGGCGTCGCGATTGTGGACCACGAGTGGGAGGCCGAGGTCGATCGAGAGCTCTATCTGGCCTCTGAACGCAGTCTCCTGCGAGTCCCGCGGGGCAAGATCGCGATAGTAGTCCAGCCCCGTCTCGCCGATGGCCCCGACGCGAGGGCGACCTGCGATGTCCCGCAATTCGTCGGCAAGCTCAGGGGTCCAGGCGGCCGCGTCGTGCGGGTGCAGTCCGACGGTGGCCCAGCACAGGTCCGTGTTCTCCGCGACAGCCACGGCCGCAAGAGACGACGGTACGTCGATGCCGACGTTGAGCACGCCGCGGACGCCTGCGGCGAACGCGCGCGCCATCACGTCATCGCGATCGGAGTCGAACGCGGACAGCTGTACGTGTGCGTGCGTGTCGAACAGGTCCATCAGGAGACACGCGAGCCGGACGGGATGTCCTTCGGGAACTCCGCGACGACGAGCGATCCGTCCTCGGCGTTCCCGGCGAGCAGCATGCCCTGCGACTCGATGCCGAACACCTTGCGCGGCTTCAGGTTCGCGACCACCGCGATGCGCTTGCCGACCATCTCCTCCGCGGTGTACTGCTGAGCGACTCCAGCGACGATCGTGCGCCGCTCCTCGCCGACCTGGATGGTCAGCTTCAGCAGCTTGTCGGCCTTCGGCACCGGCTCCGCTGCCAGCACCTCCGCGGTGCGCAGGTCGACCTTCATGAAGTCGTCGAACGATATGAACGCGTCCTCCGCCGGGGCCTCGTCGGCGTCGCCGTCTTCGCTAGCAGCTTCTGCGGCCGTCTCGTCGTCCTCCTCCTCGGTCACCTCGAGTCGGGGGAAGAGCGGCGCGACATCCCCGAGCGGCGCGTCGGCTACGAGTCCTCCCCACACGAGGGC
>NYZG01000376.1 GCA_002687025.1 Candidatus Poribacteria bacterium | reverse complement strand
TCTTAATGCTAGTTCTCAGGCGTCGGTGACAGATCAGCGATCGCTCATCGACTCCGACAGATCGTGACGGCGCTTCTTCCGCACGCCGGCCTGCCGTATCATCGCTGCGGCCGCGCCGGGCCGCTGGCGACGGGCGATGCCGAGGGATACAGGAGGCCTCCCGCATGACGCCGCAGGAGCAGAGGGCGTTTTTCGAGGATCAGGGATACCTGATCCTGGACGGACTGTTCACGCCCGACGAGATGCTGGAGTGTCAGGCGGAAGTTAGACGCTTGCACGACGTGGCGGCGACGCTCAAGCAGGCGGGCGACCCAGACGGCGGACATTTCCAGATAGAACCCTACGCGGGGGACGAGTCACAGGCGGACGGACGGCTCGTACTCCGAAAGATCGAGAACACGCGGCGCTTCTCCGACGTGTTTCGCCGCCTGGCGGAGCACCCACGGCTCGTCGAGGCGATACAGAATCTCATCGGCCCCGACCTGCTTCTGTTCCGCAGCACGCTGATGCTCAAGCCGGCGTTCCACGGCTCGCAACACGCCCTGCATCAGGATTCCGCATACTGGCCCATGGACCCACCCACGCTGGTGACGGTGAGCATCGCGCTCAACGACTCGACGCCGGAGAACGGGTGCATCAAGGTCATCCCGAAGAGCCACGAATGGGGACTCCAGGAGTGGGGGCGGATCACGCGGGGAGACGACGAGGCGCTGACGGATCGCGACGACATCGACGAATCGCGGGCCGTCGAGGCGGCCCTGACGGCCGGAAGCGCCGTGTGCTTCCACAGCCTCTGCGTACACGGCTCCGGGCCCAACAGGTCCCCCAAACCCCGCAACACGGCCCTCTACGCGTACTTCTCACCCGAGGTGCGCTACGTCGCCCGCGGGTCGGCGGCCCGGGAGCGAACATTCCCCATCATCGCCGGACTCGACGGCCGTAGCGAACTCACCCTCACCGCGGCCGACTAGCCGGCCGAGCCACCCCGATCCCGCTCACAACGCCCGACATGCGCTGATCGGCGCAGCGGTCTTTTTGCGCGGGTGTGGTGCAAATACACGGCGGATTCGGCCCTCGACGGGCGTCTAAAGTAGTAGGCGCATTCACTGCGCCATCCTCCAGAGCGTCGCGGGAGTGACCGGGGCGCTCGCTTTACATTCTCGGCAGTCCACGCGGCGGCGTGACGCGAAACGGGGCGGAGCAGGGCCTATTACGCCCGGAAGGCGCATTTTGTGGGCGGAATTCGCCCGCCAAGAACGTCTTAAGTATAGAGGCCGTCGAAGTGCGTCCGCTTGCAGGCGTCTCCGCGGCATGGTCGATGCGTTCGGAACCGCGCCGCACGTGGGGTGTCGGCGACACGATGGGGTTTGCCCCGGTGGTTCGAGTTGTGCGCGAAATCATGGCAGCCACGCTCCTTATTGCCTGCGTGCGCGCTGCCTCGGCCACCGTGGATGTGATCCTTCCCGATGTCCAGGCAGAACCAGGCGCGCGCGTCACGTTGCCCATCGAAGTCAGCGACGTCACCGAAGACCAACTCAGCGCCGCGGAGTTCACGCTCGTCTACGATCCGTCCGTTGCCACCTTCATCTCCGTGACTACCGTGGGCGGCCTGGCGCAGGGGTGGCTTCTGTCCCACAAGTCTGCGGACGGGCAGGTCGGCATCGCGATGGCGAGCGCACGCCCCACGTCCGGCAGCGGCGCCCTGGTGTACACGGTGTTCGAAGTGCTGCCCTGCGCCACGGGGGCCACCGACCTGACGCTCGCGCGCGTGCGGCTGAACCGCGACATTCCCGTGACGATACGCAACGGCTCTATCGCCGTGGACTCCGGCCCGCTGACCGACTTCCGTATGCGCCTTCCGGCGGCGTGGGATCTTGTGTCCCTGCCGGGAGCCGGTGACCCCGCGGCGTTACGTGGCATAACCGCGACCGCGTACGCGTGGGACGCCCCGACGCAGGGCTACCGGTTGCTGCAATCGGTGGATGCTCGCTCGCTTCCCGCCGTCACGGGAGGACTGTTCGTGCGCCACCTACGTGCGAACGACAGCGCCCTCGTCTCCATGGACCTCGACACGAACAACGCCTGCGTCCGCGCCGCGGCGACGACGCTCTACCCCGGATGGAACATCGTTGGCGCGCCCGCGGGAGACGACGCGCCCGTATCCGTGGCGGCCCTGCGTGACGATTCCTCCACGGGCTGGTCCTCCATGTCGGCGAATTCCGTGCTGGCGTACGACCCCGATACGAGGAGCTATGCGCCCGCCTCCGCCCTCGAAGCCGGGCATGGGCACTGGGTCTACAACGCGCTGGGCCGAGAGCATCTCGTCGCGCTGCCTCAGGCGCGCGACCTGGTCGGAGGGCGCCACGCGCCCACCCGGCGGACGGGGCTGGCGGCATCCAGTGCTGGATTCGGGATGCGGCTAACGGACGCCGCCGGGATGTCGGCCGAGGTGTCGCTCGTAGTGAGCGACGACGCGCAGGTCGGCTTCGACGCTCTTGACGTCCCTGCGCCGCCGCCCGCGCCCGGCGCCGATGGGCCGCTGATGCTCGTCCTGAGCGAATCCCGCCCGTCGCGTCTGATGCGCAGCGCGCGCCCGATGCGGGACAACGCAGCCTCCTGGCTCATCGCCACGGACGTGCCTGCGCAGGGCGTGCTCGAATGGGACGCGGCGCCTCTCCCGGATGGATACATCGCGACGCTCGACCTCAACGGGTCGAGACACGACTTGCGGCGTCCCGGAGCCGTAACGCTGCCTCCCGGCGCGCGCCGATTCACGGTGAACGTAACCTTCGTCGCCCCGAACAGCACGCGAGTGTTCGCGAACTACCCAAACCCCTTCAATCCCGAGACCTGGATTCCGTTCCAACTCACCGCCCCCGCGGACGTGCGAATGCATGTCTACGACGCCCACGGCTCGCGAATACGGTCACTCGACCTCGGGCGTCTCACGACAGGCTACTACTTGCGCCAGGGCCGAGCCGCGCGCTGGGACGGCCGCAATGCGGACGGCTCGCATGTGAGTAGCGGCGTGTATTTCGTCGAGTTGGATGCCGGAGGCCACAGAGAAGTGCGGCGAATCGTCGTAGGGAAGTGATTGCGATGAGACCGAGACGATCTGCAGACGGCGCCCCCAGAGCAGCGCGACCGACGCCGGTCGGCATCGTCGCGGTTTGCCTCCTTCTCTGCGCGGTCGTACCGGCCGCCTTCGCCTTCGCCGTCGACATCTCCGCCTCCCATGAGCGCGCTGGACTGGGCGAGACGGTGTTCGTGCCGGTCACCATTGGCGACTTGGGCGACCTCGAGGTGGACGACAACCACATTGTCGGCATCAGCCTGACGGTGACCTTCGACCCGTCTCTGCTGTCGACGATCGAGGAAACCATCGGGGAAGAGACCTTCACAGTATCCGCGACGCTCGGCGCCGCCGCGCCCGACACGTGGGTCCTCGAGCAGAACGAGATAGCGCCGGGTCAGCTCGAGTTGGCCATGGCGACCAACTTCGACAACTGGCTTACCGAACCCGGAGAGCTGCTGACCATCGCATTCGTCGCGACCAGCACGCTCGCCGCGGACACGGCGTTCTCCGTGAGCCCTATCGCGCTGGTGGCGCAGTTTAACGAGGGTGGCGTTCCGGCCTCCACGACCGATGGCTCCGTCACCGTGAGCGCGATCGATATCTCCGAGGTGATCGTCTCCAACGTCCGCGACTCGCAGGTCACGATCACGTGGATTACCGATGTCCTCGCGGACTCGACGGTGGATTTCGGCCCGTCTCCCGACGTGACTCAGTTCGTGACCGACCCCTCCGACGTGTTCATTCACGTCGTGACGCTGACCGGCCTGACAGCCGCAACCCAATACGACTTCGCGGTCTCTTCCAGCGGGGAGACCGACAGCAACGGCGGCTCATTCTACAACTTCACGACGGCTCTCTCAGCCGCGCAGGGCGTGTCGCATCTGCTGCTCGGCGAGGTGATCGACGATGAGACCGAGGGGCTTCTGCCCGGCGCGCTCGTTTGGCTCTCCGTGGATGGCTCGGCCAACCTGTCGGTGGTGGCCGACGCGTCTGGGACGTGGAGCATTGATCTGACGAACCTCACGAACTCAGGGGGAGCGGTTCAGGAATTCGGGGTGGGAAGCGTCGTCTCGATAAGCTGCCGTTCTGTCCGTGACCTGGGGGATGGCACGGGCCAGATTCTCTTTGCCAGCGGTACGTACACGCTGACCGCCGGTTCCGGCTCGGAGGTACTGCCAGACTGCCGCGTACAGCCAAGACCATGCTGGACATACACCCTGTTCAAGGGGCTGAACGGCGTCGCATTCCCGATGCAGGAGGTGTCGCGGGCCGACGGTACTCCCTATACTGCCGGGCTGCTACTGCTTGATATTCCCAGCGCCGAGAAGATCTACCGAATCGAGCCGGGATCCGGCTTCATACCCGTGTTCCTGTTCCCCGGTAGCACAGAGGTAGTGGGCGAAGACTTCGACATCGTGCCGTGGGCCGCCTATGTCATACAGATGGGCGATGATGCGAGCTTCGATGTGTGCGGCCCGCCGGTCACATCGTCCACTACCCTCAGCCTAGTCAAGGGGCTGAACGGTCCCGCATTCCCCTATCCTGAGAATGTCTACACCGCCGCGTCGTTGCTTACGACGATTCCCAACGCGGAGAAGGTGTACCGCATCGACCCAGGGGTTGGGTTCGTGCCGGTGTTCCTGTTCCCTGGAAGCACGGAGGTGGTTGGCGAGGACTTCGATGTGCTACCGACCGAGGGATACGTACTCCAGGTGGGAGCCGACGGGGAGTTCGTCCCGGGCGCCCCGGCCGCGGCGCCTGTTGCGATGTCGCCATCGGGAGCCATGCACGGGAGACGTTGGCCTGCGAGTCCGCCGCGCGCATCGAACGTGCAGGCGTCCTACGCGCGAGTATCGTGGATTGGGCCCAACAGCGCGCTCCGGCTTGGGCCTTCGCCCGACATGCTCGAATACGCGGCCGTGTCGCCGGGATACAGCCACATCGTCGAACTGCGCAATCTGTCGCCGGACACGACGTATCACTACGCCGTCGGGTCTGACCACGGGTCGTTCCGAACGGCCCCCAATCCACCGATCGGCCTGGATTTCCACACCATTGCCGGACGGGTAAGCCTGCTCGATGGAGCGCCGACGCCGGATGGAACGCTCGTTTATGTCCGCAGTGGCGAGGGGACGCTGGTCGCGCGGACGCGATCCGGGTATTGGGGGGTCGATCTGGTGAACCTGAGGGAGCCGTGGCGGCCGGGGCACGGCCTCTCCATCGACGTGCGCGGCCCCAATACCGCGAGCGTGGCGACGCAGGTAGCCTCCGGCGAAATGCAACTGATAGAGGACATCCAGTTGCATGCGCAGAGCATGGGCGAAGACGCAACCCCGGCATGGCGCGACCTGCTCATGGCGAACTACCCGAACCCGTTCAATCCAGAGACGTGGATACCGTTCGAGTTGTCCCACGCGGCCGACACGACGATTCGCATACACGATAGCAGAGGGATGCTCATCCGCGAACTGGACCTGGGCAATCTACCCGCGGGTCGATATGCCACGACCGACACAGCTCCCCACTGGGACGGCCGCAACGGCCGGGGCGAGCCGGTCGCGTCGGGTCTCTACTTCTATACGTTGCGGGCAGGGCAATACGCAGCCGGGCGGCGCATGATTCTGCTACGTTAGGCGCGCCCATCGATGTCTTCGGAGATGTAACGCGTCGCTGGCGATGGAGTTCGTCACGGCGAAGTACAGCATGGTGGTTAGGGTTGGATATGCCTAGACGTCTACTTACCATTCTCACCGTATGCGGCCTGTCAGTCCTGGTCGCGCGCGTGGGGTTCGCGCAGTCCATCTCGGACGTTATCGTCACCGACCACGCGGACAGTTCCGCGGTCATCCCCTGGGCCACGGATGCGGCCACCTCGGACAACCAGGTGCACTACGGGACCACTTCGTCTCTCGGGCTAACCGCCCTTGCCGACGGAGACTCCGGTGAGACCTCCGGCAGCAGCGAGGCGCACCGCGTGGTGCTCGACCTGTCCTCATCGCCCGGAACGCCCTACTTCTTCCGGGTGAGTTCCGACGGTATCGTCGAGGACAACGCGGGCTCGCTCTACTCATTCACGACGGCCCAGCTGAATATAAGCACGACGCTGCACACCGTAACGGGCAAAGTGCAGGATCTGACGGGGCAGGGACTCGAAGGCGTGCTTGTTGTCACGACGATCACCGGGACGACCGTCGCGCACCCCCAATCGAGCCTCACTAACGCCAACGGCACGTGGTTCCTCGAGCTGAACACACTGCGGAATGCGACGACCGGCATCAAGCAGGGCTTTGCCAACGGCAACAGCGTGGCGATTACATATCGCGGTGACGGGCTCCGATCCGGCGTCGATGCGCACACGCTGGCCCAGGTCGACATTACGGGGTTTGATGTCGTCCCAACCGCGCAGATCAACGGCGCCCCGGCGCCCGTGGCCGCCGCGGAGACGACCGACGAGGACACGGCTTTCACGATCACCCTGGTCGCGACCGATGTGGACGGCGACACGCCGATCTACTCGCTCCTCGACGACGCCCTCAATCCCGTGACCTCAATGACCACCTCCGCGGGGGCGACCGTCACGCTGTCCGGCGATGTCGCTACGTACACGCCTCTCACCGACTACGCGACCACCGTCGAGGCGGACTCGTTCGACTTCTTCGCCAGCGACGGCATGGTGGACGGGCCGTCGACGACCGTCTTCGTCACGGTGAACCCCGTCAACGACGCGCCCGTGTTCTCGCTGCCGGACAACCACAGCGGAGACGAGGACTTTGGCGCAGGTAGCGTGACGTACTCCAGCATCGGGCCGGGCGGCGGAGCCGACGAGGAGTCCCAGACCGTCGGCATGTCGGTAGTGAACAACAGCCCGTTGATCGTCGATATCGTGTCCTCGGACGATGCCGGCTTCACGTACACGACGGTCGCGAACGCCAGCGGCGAGGCGACCATCGAGGTCACCGCGACAGACAACGGCCCCGTCGGCTCGAATGATGTGAATACGTCGTCCCAGACCTTCACGATCACCGTGACCGCCGTCAACGATCCGCCCGTGTTCGACCCAGTCACGAGCTTCGCGGTCAACGAGGACTCCGGTTCGGGATCCGTGACATATGTCGGCGTCGGGCCGGGAGGCGGCGACGACGAGATAGGGCAGACCGTCACCATGACGGCTGCCAGTCTCGACCAGGGGATCGTCGAGATCACCGGTTTCGACGACGCCGGATTCTCCTATGCGACGCTCACGGATGTGAACGGCCCGGCGCTGATAACCGTCACCGCGTCCGACGGGCAGGCAGAGAACAGCACGACGACGGAGTCCCTCACTATCACCGTGAACGCACTCAACGACGCGCCGACCTTCACGGGCCCCGCGGACGTGTTTCTCGACGAGGACCCCGGCCAGCAGACGATCACCATCTCCGATCTCAGTCCCGGCGGCGGGGACGACGAATCGGCCGGCCAGGACGTCACCCTTGCCGCCGAGAGCGACGATACGAGCATCATCGACACGATCGTCGTGAGTGGCGACGGCGCGACGCGCGTCCTGACATACACACCGGTCGCCGAGGCCAACGGCGGCCCCGTGTACATCACGCTGACCGCCACCGACAACGGGCCGACGGGGACAGACCACGTGAACACGTCCTCGGACATCTTCCTGATAACCGTCGCCGCCGTGGACGACCCACCGACCTTCACGACGCCTTCGGCGACGGACACCGACGAGGACTCCCCGCAGCAGTCGATCCCAATCACCGACGTTGGCCCCGGCGGCGGGTCGGACGAATCCGGCCAGACGGTGACGATATTCGCCGCCAGCAGCGATGAGTCGATCATCCCGCATCCGTCGGTAACGACATCCGGCGCCACGCGCACGCTGACCTATACCCCCGAGCCGGACGCCTCGGGAGACGTAGACATCGAGCTCACGGTCGACGACGGGACCAACGAGGTGATCGACACGTTCACCATCACCGTGAACGCCGTCAACGATCCGCCGACGTTCACCGTCCCGGACGACGTGACGCTGTCCGAGGACCCCGGCGCCCAGATCATCACCATCACGGACGTCGACGCCGGTGGTGGCACGCACGAAGACACTCAGACGGTGCTCGTCACAGTGAGCGGCTACGATACGTCGCTCATCGCCGACATAGCCGTTGATGGATCGGGGGCCGAATGGGCCCTGAGCTTCACGCCCGTGACCTACGCGAACGGTTCCACATCCGTCACCGTCACCGCCGACGATCAGCAGACAGAGAACAACCTGACGACGGACACGTTCACAATCGAGATCACCCCCGTCAACAACAAGCCCGTGTACGACTCGGTGCTACCGCAGACCGCAGACGAGGACGCCGGGCCCACCGAGATCACCGTCACGGGCGTCGGCCCGGGAGGCGGCGCCGACGAGGACCTCCAGGACGTCACGTTCACGGCGACAACCGACAACGACGGCATCGTGCCGGACCTCGCGGTCTCCGGCGAAGGCGATACGCGCATCCTCACGTACACGCCCGTCGACGACGCGAACGGCACGGTCACGATCATCCTGACCGCAAGCGACGGGCAGTCGGAGAACAGCACGAATGCCCAGGCGTTTACGATCACGGTGAACTCCGTGAACGATGAGCCGACCTTCGATTCCGTCTCCACGGACCCCGTTGACGAAGACTCCGGCGAGAACTTCGTGACGATCGCGGGGATCGATCCCGGAGGCGGCACGGACGAGTCCGACCAGACGGTGACGTTCGAGGCTGCCAGCGACTCCCCGTCCATAGTGCCGAACCCCACGATCACCGACGGCGTCCTCTCCTTCATCCCGGCCGACGACGCCAACGGCACGGTCACCATCACCCTAACGGCGATGGACAACGGCGAGGTCGCCGCGCCGAACGACAACACGTACTCCGACACGTTCACGATCACCGTGAACGCGGTGGACGACGCGCCCACGTTCGATCCCGTGGACGACGTGCAGGTGAACGAAGACGCCGGCGCGACGGAAGTGGCGATCACCGGCATCGGGATCGGCGGCGGCGATTTCGAGCCCACGCAGACGGTGGAACTCATCGCGAAGAGTGACAACGAGTCGGTAGTCCCGAGCCCCGGGGTATTCGGCGAGGAGGACGCTCGGACGCTCACGTTCAATCCCGAACCCGACGCCAACGGCACGGCCGTCATCACCGTGACCGCCACGGAC
This sequence comes from Candidatus Poribacteria bacterium, assembly GCA_002687025.1. GTDB lineage: Bacteria > Poribacteria > WGA-4E. Next base: position 251 of record NYZG01000376.1, on the reverse strand, counting down.
ACTGGGTCCGACGCGCTACCCCACGAGAACACCTTCTTCCGGCAGTTCACCATTGACGTGGTCGCGGTCGACGATGCGCCGGTCTTCGACGCGATCGCGGACATTGGGGTCGACGAGGACTTCGGCTCGGACAGCGTCACCTTCGAGGGCGTCGGACCGGGCGGCGGCTCCGACGAGTCGGGGCAAGACGTCACGATGCACGTGGCGAGCGAACACGAGGACATCGTGGAGATCACGTCGTTCGATGACAC
>NYZG01000375.1 GCA_002687025.1 Candidatus Poribacteria bacterium | reverse complement strand
TCCCTTTGCCGGGTCTTCTGCCCGGCGGTTCTTAGGTCCGGGAAGTCTACGCCGCCGTTTCCTACTTACACACCTTCTGAGGCTACCTCCATGGCACAAGCGGCGGGACGCTTACATGCGGCGTGGTGGGAGCACCCGGCGCTCGGCAGCGTTGCCGACGCGCCGCATCCTCCTCGGCCAGACCTGTCCCACCAACGCCTGGGGTACATCCGCGCTGAGGCCGGCGGCATGCTGACCGCCGAGTGGGATTCCACGCTTCGCCACCTGGTACGCCCAGGCGCGAAACAGCAGCAGCTCGACTGGTTCCACGTGCCCCAGCCGCGCACCCTGGTCCACGGCGATGCGACCTTCGGCAACTATCTCTTCCCACGAGATGAACGCGCGGATACCCCGGTGCTTCTCGACTGGCAGCTCTATGCGACGGCGAATCCGGCGGTGGATCTGCCATGGATTCTTGTACATCCTCTTGCGGAAGTGCATCGCCAGGAGATCGAACGGGAAGTGCTCGATCACTACCTGAAGACGCTGCACGATCACGGAGCGGTCGACTACTCTCGCGCGGAGTTGGAGGCAGACTACCGGCGCGCGTTGGTCCGTTACCTTCTGGGACATATGTTTGTCCACCACAGCCCGGGAACGATCGCTCGCGCCATGTCCGCATGTGAGGACTGGGACTGCCGTTCGCTCATAGGCTGATGCTCGGGCGGAATGCGATACTGAGCGTTGCGCTATCCTGTCGATGTCGGCGTCGAATACACGCCACTGGTCTACCGCGAGACGGCTGACGTTCGTGAGGATTGCCCGCTGAGGAACCCCGACCACGGAGTGGCCGGGACGTCTGACGAGCTCTGTGTGGCGCGCAAGGATGAACGGCATCCCGCCTTCGGGTAGAGTAGCCACGCGTAGCGAACGGGCGAATCGCCGCCGATGCGGCCGGGAGTATGGGGTCAATGGCCGAACGGGTCAAACTGGGTTACGTGGGATGCGGCTTCATGGCGCAGAAGGTGCACCTGCCCAACTTCATCAGTATCCCCGAGTGTGAACTCGTCGCCATCGCCGAGGTGCGACCCCGGCTGGGCGGCATGGTGCGGGATCGCCTGCGCATCCCGACGCTATACGCCTCCCACGAAGAGCTCGCCGCCGACCCCGATATCGACGCGGTGGCGGTGTCCGCCGGGTTCTCCCTGCAAGGCGACATCGCCCGCGACCTACTCGCCGCCGGGAAGCACGTCTTCATGGAGAAGCCCATGGCCGTCTCCGTGGCCCAGGCCGAGGCGATGGTCGACGCCGCCGACGCGTCCGGCAAGATCCTCATGGTCGGCTACATGAAGCGTTACGACGCCGGCAACGTGCTCATGCGCGACCAACTGCGCCAGTTCCGCGAGACCGGCGAACTGGGCGATCAGACCTACGCGCGCAACCACGGATTCTGTGGCGACTGGATCTGCAACCTAGACACCCCGATGGATTCGACCGACGAGAAGATGCCCGGCGCCCCAGCCATGGCCCCCGAGTGGCTGCCCGACGAGTGGGTCGGCCCTTATCTCGGCTACCTGCAGCAGTACACGCACAACGTGAACCTGCTGCGCTACTTCCTCGACGCGGGTGACGACGCGCGCGTCCGCGTGGTGGATCTAGACGACGACGGCTACTCGGGCGTCACGATCTTCGACATGGCGGGCACGCGGGTGGTGTTGGAGACCGGCGGCGTCTCTCACTACCGTTGGGACGAGCACACCCAGGTATACTTCCGCCACGGGTGGGTCCACACGTGGGCGCCGCCGCTGCTGCTGAAGAACACGCCCGCGGAGGTAGAGATATACCGGGGCGGCGAGGAGCAGGTCATCTCGCGACCCGTAGCCAAGCCGCGGTGGACCTGGGCGTACAGGCGTGAGGCCGAGCACTTCATAGAACGCGTCGCGGCCGGGAAACCGGTCGACTCCTCCGGCGCCGACACCCTCACGGACGTGCGACTGTTCGAGGACATCTACCGCATCTTCCTCGAGGGCAATCTCGGGACGAAACTCGCCTGACGACACGACCGACGGAATGCCGCTTTGACGCGAACCATCTATCTCGACCATAACTCGACCACGCCGCTGCTTCCCGAAGCGTTCGAAGCCATGACGCCGTACCTCACCACGCATCATGGCAATGCGTCGAGTTTGCATCGCTTCGGCCGTGAAGCGCGCGACGCCATTGAGGTGGCGCGCGACACCGTCGCCGATCTGATAGGCGCGCGGTCGTCGGAGGTGATCTTCACCAGCGGCGGCACCGAGTCGAACAACTTCGCCCTGTGCGGCGTCATGGCGGAGGCAGCGGGGCGTGGCCGCTCCGGCATCGTGACGACGGCGGCCGAGCACCACGCCGTCCTTGAAACCGCCGAGGCCCTGGGCAGGGCGCGTCACGCGTTGACGGTCGTCGGCGTGGACTCCTACGCCCGCGTCGACACAGACGCCCTCGACGCGGCCGTCGGCCCGGACACGGCCGTGGTCAGCGTGATGCACGCGAACAACGAAACCGGCACGATCCAGCCCATGCGCGAGGCGGCCAGCTTGGCGCACGCGCGCGGGGCGCTGTTCCACACCGACGCGGTGCAGACGGTGGGCAAGGCTCCCGTCGACGTGAAGGCGGAGGGAGTCGATCTGCTGTCGCTCTCGGCGCACAAGTTCGGGGGGCCGAAGGGCGTCGGGGCGCTCTTTATCCGCCACGGCACGCCGGTCGCGCGCTTTCATCACGGCGGCGCCCACGAGCGCGGCCTCCGGGCCGGGACGGAGAACGTGGCGGGCATCGTCGGCATGGCGCGGGCGCTGGAAGTCGCGCGCAGGGATATGGACGACTGCCGCCGTCTCGCGCGCGACCTGGCCGCCGCGTTCGTAAGCGGCCTTCGCGACCGCGTGGACGGCTTCCGCGTGAATTCGCCGGAGGACGGTCTGCCCGGGACTGTGAACGTGTCGTTCGAGGGTGTCGAGGGCGAAAGCCTGGTGCTCGGGTTCGACCTGGAGGGCATTTGCCTCTCGACGGGTTCGGCCTGCGCTTCCGGCTCGATGGCGCCGTCTCACGTGGTTCAGGCGATGGGCCTCGGAGGCGATCTGGCGCGAGGTACGCTACGCTTCTCCTTTGGGCGCGGCAACACGCCCGAAGACGTCTTGACGACGCTCGACGCGCTGGAACGGCTCGTAGCCCGATGCCGCAGACGCGACACCGCACGGACGGGGTGAGGATTGACGACCGAGAAATCGACAAGCCCGATGCGCGTCACGTTCCTCGGCACCGGCACGTCGACGGGCGTCCCGGTCATAGGGTGCGACTGCGACGTCTGCAAGTCCGACGACCCGAAGAACCGCCGGGGTCGCGTGTCTGTCATGCTGACCTGGGATGACAACAACGTCGTCATCGACACGGGGCCCGACTTCCGCGAGCAGATGCTCCGGCACGACGTGAAGCATATCGAGGCGGTCCTCTACACCCACTCGCACGCGGACCATCTCCACGGCCTCGACGATCTGCGCATGTTCTGCTTCCGCAGGGGAGGGCCGATTCCCGCATACGCGGACCCGGCCACGTTCGAGCGCATCCGCCGCGTCTTCGACTACACTTTCCAGACCAAGACCGAGGGCGGCGGTACGGCGAAGCTGGAACTCGAACAGATGAACGGCTCCTTCGAACTGCTGGGCCGCACGATCGTCCCTATGATCGTCATGCACGGGTCGCTGCCCGTGACGGCCTTCCGCGTCGGCGACTTCGCCTACTGCACCGACTGCAACGGCGTCCCCGACGAGACGATGCAGGCGCTGGAGGGCGTCGATGTGCTGGTCTTGGACGCGTTGCGCGAGAAACCGCACTCGACGCATTTCAGCATCGACGAGGCGGTAGCCGTCGCGCGGAAGATCGGGGCGCGGCAGACCTACTTCGTCCACATGACGCACGATGTCGATCACGCGACGGTGAACGACGCGCTCCCCGACGGCGTCGAACTCGCCTACGACGGCCTACAGATCGACGTATGATGCCGCCACGCGGGGTGGTGTTCGCGTGTGTTGCCCTGACGTGCTGTTGCCACGCTCTAGCCGGACCGTCCTTCCAGGCGGCGGACATGATCGCGCTGGTCCGCATGCGCGCTGACGACCTGCCGCTACCCGACGTTTCGAAGACGACCACCAGCGATCTGGGGCCGGTCTGGGCGCTCCCTCTGCGGGCATCCTTCACACCCGACGCGATCCGCACTCCCGGCGACCCCCGGCCGTACCGCCACGGCGTCCATCAGGGGACGGACTTCTACGGTGTCGGCATCGGCGAGCCGGTCTATCCGGCGGCGACGGGCTTCGTGATCCGCGCCGATGTGGAGTACACGCGCACGACTCCTGTGACCCGCCGCGCGATGCTGACCCGATGTCGCGCTGTCGGCGCCACCCCCGGCGAATACGGGGTCGCCGCGGACCCGAGATATGGCGACATACTCGACAAGCTGCGCGGCCGCCAGGTCTGGCTCTACCACGGCGATACGGAGGACGGGGTGCCTGTCCTGAGCGTCTACGCGCACCTCTCCGGCGTCGAGCCGCTCCATCTGGGCGAATACGTCGGCCCTGACCGACAGATAGGAGCCGTCGGAAACACCGGGACCTCCGAGGAAGGCACGGACGGCGGCGCGCACCTCCACATGGAGGTCTACGTCGGCGAGCGGTACTGGAGCCCGCGCGAGCCCGAAGAGTTGGGGCACGTACCGCCTTCCGCACGGCGTCGAGAGCTTCGCGAGGCTACTCTTCGGGCGTTGGGCTGGTCCCCAGCCGACGGGTAGCGCTGCGTCGCTCCGCGAGCGCCCGCACACGTGGAGGAGAGGCGATGCTGACGTTGTCTCCGCTATGGCTTCTCATGGCAGCGACCTATCTCTTCGCCCCCGCGGAGGCGAGCCAGGAAGGCGCCACCCTTGCCATTCGACCCATCGAGGCCATCCGAGTCCTCGAGACGGACATCCCCGTCACCGTTGCCCTGACGCGCCAGGCCTCTACGGACGAGAACGCCACGCCCTGGCGGGGAACGGTCACGCTGGAGGTGATCGACACATGGCGGGTCGTCGGAGACGCGGCCCAGGAGTTCGAGCTGCGCCCGCGGGAGACGGCTGAGCTGCACTTCACCTGCACGGCCGGGTCCGGCTCCCATGCGGCGCACTACCCGATCCACGCCCGCGCGACGGCGACCACTCCGTCGGGCGAACTCTCGCTCCATGCGGTGCTCGTCGTCGAGGTGTCGCGCGAGTCCGTCGCGCCGACAGTTCCGGCCGATGCGCCGCTTCCCGAGCAGACGTTGAGCGGCCCGGGCCGGTTGAGCCTGCGTCTCGCGGACGCGCGGCCGTCGTTCCGTCTTGGAGACTCCCCCGAGGTGGTAGCCCGGCCCGTAGGGTGGACCGGAACGGATGCCGCCACAGGGGCGACCGCCACCCATGCGACCGTATCGCGCGGCGACCGGCGTTCGGTCTTGAGCGTCCATCCGCCCTGGAGAACGGGTTGGGGGTCTGTGTGGAGCGAGTGGGTCGTCTCGCTGCCGGAAGCTGAGCGGATATCCCTCGACTTCGCGACCGCCATCCGCGATCACAACCCGGAGACGGAGCCCCCGAGCGACGGCGTCCAGTTCGAGGTGTGGCACGCGCCCGAGCCGGACGGCGAGCCCGTGCAGGTGTGGAGCAGATTCTCGGATGCGAAGCGCTGGGAACCCGCCCGCGTCTCCCTGACGGGGCTCGCGGGAACGCGCGTCCGCCTCATATTCGTGACGCACCCCGGGCCAAACCACGACACCACCTGTGACGCCGCATACTGGGCCGACCCGCTGCTCATAGCGGGCGTGGAACCCATCGAGGAAACTCCTCCCGACGAGACGCAGATTCAGGAAGTCGGGTCACTGGCGCAGCGGGCGTCACGCGGGGACGCGTCGGAACACGCCCTGCGTCTATCCGACGAGGCCGCCGCCGCGATCCAACCGGGCGCGCACGGCATCGCGGACGGGCTGCTGAGCCTCACCATGGGGGGGGCGAGACGCTCACGTACCGAGGCTTCCGAGTCGAAGTCGACGGCCGACGCATAGGCGATTGGCGAAGCGGCTTCGCCTACGGCCCGCTACGGATCGACGGCGACACATGGTCGCTTCCCGTGAAGGACGGCGAGCGGGACTTCGCCTTGCGCACGCGCGTCTGGACTGAGTCGGGCGGACTACGCCTCCGCTTCTCGCTAATCGACGTCGAGCGTGACGCGGCAGGGAATCCCCGTATCACGCATCTGTCACTCGGCCCGGTGGACCAGAGGGTGCGACGGCTCTATGCCGGGCACGGCAACGTGCTCGAACAGCCCGGACGCCTACGGCTCGTCTACAGCGGCTTCAACCTGTCCACGTCGTTCGTCGGCTTCGACTTCGAGAACGGCCTGAGTCTCCTCCAGGCGACGGACATACCACCCGACGCCGTGACCCACGACCCGGACAGCGGCATCGCGACCCTCGAAGCCCACCACGACGTCACATGCACGCTGCTGCCCTCGACGAGCGGCGCCTTCGACGCGGCCCGCCAATACCGAGCGATCGCCGGCCTCGCCACCCCGGAAAGCCTCCCGAAGATCGCCGGTCGGATGTGCCTGGACCAGTGGGGCGGCGACTACGCCCGCGCGGCTGCGGACATCGACCGCGCCGCCCGCTACGGGCTGACGCACTCGGTCTTCGTGAAGCACGTCTGGCAGCGATGGGGCTACGACTATCGCCTGCCTGACATCCATCCCCCGGCTGGGAGTGCGGACGATTTCCAGACGATGGCGGACGCCTGCGCGCGCGCGGGCATCCTCTTCGCGCCGCACGACAACTACATCGACTTCTACCCGGACGCCCCCGGGTTCTCATACCGGCACGTGATCTTCAACGACGACGGAACGCCGCAACGCGCGTGGTACAACCGCGGCCGCCAGGCACAGAGCTATCGCTGGCTATCGCACGCCTTCCAACCGTGGATGGACGAGAACCTCGCCCAGATACGGCGCGGCATCGCGCCGACGAGCTACTTCATCGACGTCTTCAGCGCCATCACTCCACGCGATTACCGCGACGAAGCGGGGCGATTCTATCCCGGCCTCGAATCGGTACGGCGATGGGGCGAAGCGTTCGACACGGCCCGCGAACGCCTCGACGGCGCGCCCATGATAAGCGAGGCCGGACACGACGCGCTCATAGGACATCTGGACGCGGCGCAGGCGGACCATATGGGATGGACACCTGCCGACGCCGCTTCTGGCGGATCGTGGTCCTGGAAGCTGCCCGCGAGCGACGGCGAGCGTATCCCCTGGCACGACATGGTCACGCACGGCGCCTTCACCCTCTTCGCGGGAGGCCTGGGTAACCGCTACCAGGGCGACGCCTCGCGCGAGCTCCACGGATACGGCAGCGACGACGGCCTAACGATGACGGTCCTCGGCGGACGCAGCCCCATGTGCGACGGCCCGTTCAACCGCAGCGCGGTCATGACGTACTGGCTGCTCCACGATCTCTGCGCGGAGCTCGCGGGCCGGGAGATGACACAGCATCGCTTCGCGGACGACGACATCCACCGACAAGTCGTTCGATTCGGGACAGACTCGGGAGCCGCCGTGAACCGGGGACAGGCGGACTGGGTGGCAGCGGGACATACGCTGCCACCTTTCGGCTTCTTCGCCGAAGCGGGCGAACAGCGCGCGGCTATTGAGCGCATAGACGGAACGATCGCCGCCTGGGCGGAGGGCCCGGACGCGTTCTTCTTCGACGCCCGTCCGCCGGAGCACTTCGGGGGCGTGCCGATCCGTGCGGAGGTGGTCGGCGCGGAGATGGTCGAGGGACGTCGGTTCCGCCTGCGGATGCTGTGGACGGTGGACAGCCCCGTCCACGAGCGTGGTAACGCCTTCCTCCATTTCACCAACGCGGACATCGCTCCTGTCGGCGAGCAGATCGCCTTCCAAGGACACGTGCCTCTCTCGCCGGATCGGTGGTCTGAGGCGGGCGAATACGAGGTCATCGTAGAGGCGCGTCTCCCGGACGGGGCGCCCGTCGGCGCGTACGGCATCCAGTTCGGCATCTACCAGCCGGAGCGTGGAGGACGGCGGCTTCGACTGCAGGGCCTTCGCGACGACACAGGACGACAGGACGGCGGGGAGTTGACGTTCGAGGCGAGCGCGGCGAGTCCCATCACGGTGACGCACGTATCCCCACCTCCATACGGCGCGTCAGACCGCCTGAACCTGCGACGGATGGTCGTGGACTTCGGCCCGGCGGCGACGAACGGCGCGTTCCGACTCCTGCGGCGGGAGCGCACGGTCATCCCCTTGCCCGACGGCGCCCCGTCGACCGTCGTCCTGCGGCTTGACGCGTTGGGCATCCCGACCACCGTCTCCCGCATCGAGGCCCTGAACGAGGACGGCAGCGGCGACGGGACCGTCCCCTTCACGCTTGAGGAAGGGCGACTCACGTTCGCCACAGCGTCAGATACCTTTGGCTATCGGCTGTGTGAATAGACCACGGCCGGGAGACCGCAGGTGGATTCCGCGTGCCGACGGCGGGACACGGCTACATCGCCATCTCAACCACCGACCTGAGCTGATCACACCCCTGCCGGATGCGGCGGGCCGCGACCTTCTCGGAAACGCCAAGTCTCTCCGCCACCTCGACGTATGAGCACCCTTCGACGGCCCACAGGAGCACCGGTGTCCGGTAATCCGCCGAGAGGCCGTCTACGGCCGCCTTGAGCGCCTCGCGCCTGAGCAGCCAATGGAACCCGACGCGACACCCTATTGGGCGTTCCTCTCGCGTGCGCGCCGGCCCGTCGGCTGCCGCCAACGACATCGCACGTTCGCTCACGAGACGCCGCGCCCGAGAATGCGCGCGGTTTGCGGCGATCCGCGCGATCCACGACCCGAACCGACGCGGTTCATGTAGCGTGTGGAGGCGCCGGTGGGCACGAAGCAGCGTCTCCTGGACCTCGTCTTCGACATCCCGATGATCCGATAGCCGGCGCTGAATCACCGATGCAACCAGTGGCCGATAGCGGCCCGTGAGCAGGCGGAAGGCCGCGTCATCGCCTTCACGCGCGCGCAGCACGAGATGCCTATCCGTTGGGACGCCGATGTCGCAACCGCAATGACCCATGGTCAACAGCCCGAGGCATAGGGGCGGAGAACGAAGCGTACGGGCCCACGACGCCCAGCGGCCACGGCGTGAACCCGACGCCTCCTCGTTACTTGCGTACGACCATCCTTCTGACTGCGCGCCGATCGCCAGCCACGAGCTCGTATACGTAGACGCCGCTGGCGACCCGCTCTCCGATGTCGTTGCGACCGTCCCAATACGCCGCGCTCGCCCGCGCAACGTATTCGCCCTGGGGTCGGTATCCCAGATCGAGCGTCCGAACGACTGTCCCGTCGAGACCGTAGATACGGACGGTGACATCCGCGTCCTCGGCCAGCTCGAACGGAATCCACGTCTCCGGGTTGAACGGGTTGGGGTAGTTGGCCATAAGGTCGAAGCGGTACGGCTCGATGCGATAGTCGAACCGCCACCGCGCGTCGAGACCGACACCGTTGAGCCGCAGACGTCTCGCTTCGATGACGCCAGCACGCGCGCCGTCCACGCCGCGGCGCGCTTCGAATACGACGTTCACGCGGGCGGCGCGAGCGTCCATCGGCCGAGCGGAGGCGAACGCCACACCGATCTGTCCCTCACCGGTCGCGTGCGCCAGCATGGGAGAGTCGCCGTCGGCGTACACCCGGAGCGGAGTTAGCAGGCCCGCGTCGTAATCGAGGCGGAGCTCGCCCGCGTAGAGCGCGTCGACCTGTCCCGCGTCCAGCGTGACGGTGATGAGCGCCCCTGGCCGCTGCGACGTCGCGTCGGCGAGGAACTCATACGACAGCGTCGATGGCGACACACGCGGGGCAGTTGCCGCACCCGCCGCGGCGAAGCTCGGGAGCAGACCGACGACGAAACGCAGGATGTCCGACGCGTCCGTGGCTCCAATTGTCGCATCGTCGTCCACGTCGGCGACCTCGAACGCATCCGCGGCTGTCAGCGGCTGGTCCGCCCACTGCGGGGCCGTCTCTTCTATCGGGAACGTGGTTGTCTCGTTGGCTATCGCCGAGGCTACGTAGTCCAGAACCCACGTCGCGTCGTAGGGGCTGACGGTCCCGTTGCCCGTGACGTCGCCATACATGAGCGAAATGACGGTGAACTGCCCCGGCGTCGACGACACGGCGACACCGCCCTCGTTGAACGCGGCCGTGGTGAGAGTGATCGCGCTCGTCGCGTCGGCCGTCGCCGTATCGGACACATTGAACGTCACCGTGACGAGCGTGCCTACCCCGGTGGCGGCGCTCGCGGATGCTCCCGCCATCGCGACGTGCAGCTCGCCCGCCGAGGGCACGTGTTGCTGCACGGTCCAGCCGGCCGGGATGACCGGGCCCGTCGCCACGGCAGTGGTCACGCCCGCCCCGTCATCCGTGGGCGTCAGGATCGTCGAGTCGTAGGTGAGTACCAACTCCACGGCGGCCACGCCAAGACCCGTGACGTCCGACGTGTCGACCGGGATGTCGACCGTGCCGCTGATCTGCCCCTGCGTGTTGGCGATTGTCAGCGTCGCGTCGTTAACGGCGCCGGCAGCCAGAAACGGCGACCAGGCGACATCGAGGTGCGACGTCAGACCCGTCTCCACCTGCTGCACATCCGAACCGTCCGCAAGCATGGTGAACACCTCGGCGGAGCCGGTTCCGTTCGATATGAAGACGATGCGCGTCCCGTCAGGCGACCACGACGGCCCGTAGTCCTCGCCCGCGTCGTTCGTCAGCCGACGCGGATTCCCGCCGTCGGCGTCCATCACGTACACTTCGCCGTTGCCGTCCCGGTCGGACCAGAAGGCGATCTTGGAGCCATCCGGCGAATACGTCGGCGCCCAACTGCCCACGTCGGCCGCGGTGAGCGCCGTCTGCGCGCCGCCGGAAGGCGTCATCTCGAATATCCGCCATTTCGTGTCGCGGTTCGACCCGAAGGCGATCTTCGTGCCGTCAGGCGACCAGTTTGCCGCGGCATCGGTCCCGGCGAAGTTCGTCAGGTTCTGCGGGTTCAGCCCGTCGGCATCCATGACGAATATCTCCCAGTCGCTCGTGCGGTTCGACTCGAAGACGATCTGCTGCCCGTCGGAAGAGAACGCCGGCGCTCCCTCCCCGGCCACGTTGTCCGACAGGTTCTCCGGCGTTGTGCCGTCGGCGTTCATCACGTAGATCTCGCGGGCGCCTGCTCCGCCACGGGCGAACGCGATCTTCTGACCGTCCGGCGACCACGCCGGCTCCGCGTCTGTCTCCGTATTCGTGGTCAACCGTGTCAGGTTCGCTCCGTTGGGATCGACGACGACGATTTCCCGATGGATGTCCTGTGTACCGTCCACGTACGCCTCGACGGCGATCCTGCTCGCGGTGGTCAGCCCAGCGCCCGGCAGAGCTCTGCCGATGCCGCTCACGCTGACCACCGACGTGCCGCCCGCGCCGTCATGTGTCACCGTAAGCGTGCCTGGCTCCCACCCGACGACCGTCGGCGCGAACGTCACCGTGACGACCGTGCCCGCCCCGTCGGCCACGGTGAATGCCGTCGTGTCGACTGTGTACAGCGGATTGGTGGAGACGATATCGCTTACCGCCACGTCCGACCCCTCGTCGTTGGTGAACGTGAAGGTCGCCGTCCCTGAGGCGCCCGTATCGACGATGGCGATATCCAGCGAAGCGGGCGAGATAGTGACCGCGCCCGCGCCGACCGCTATCAGCAGCATCGCGCCGCATAGCGCCGCATACCTACGGATGGAGCCATTCGTTGGCGAACGGTGACGACAGGTGGTCTCACTCCGAGTCATAGTACACTCCTACTCGCTGTGAACACGGGCGACGGGTGGCTATCGGGTTCCGTCGCGCGGCGCGATCCCTGACGGTGGCGGCCGGGGCCGAAACGGGGCCGACGCGTTGCGCCGGTCCCGTTTCGGTAGGAGAACACGTACGTCATCCCGGCCGGCAATGTCGTAGACCCGGCGTCTTCGCAGAACCGGACAGCGAAATGTCACCCGCAGCGGCGCGGCTCGGATTCGTGTCCGCTTTCCCGCGCCGTGAGGGTCTATACGTGCAAGGAGAGCACGTAAGTGGACGAGAGACCGGACCACGCGCTGGTGCGTAGCGTGCTTGCGGGCAATGTCGACGCGTTTCAGACGCTTGTGGAGCGTCACATGGACGCGGTGCGCCGACATGCGCGATACCTGGGCACGCCCCTGGCCGACGTAGACGACGTGGCACAAGAGGCGTTCATACGCGCGTATTCCGGGCTCG
>NYZG01000374.1 GCA_002687025.1 Candidatus Poribacteria bacterium | reverse complement strand
GTCCCGCTCCGCACGCCGCGGACAGGAGCGTGCCGCCTGGAGTCGCCCGCTCCAGGAGCTTCTGGACGTACTCCCGATGCGCCTCGTTCGGATACCGCCCGAACTTCGCCCAATACTCCGACGACAAGTGGTCGTACAGCCCCTCCGCCTTGTCCCGCATCTGGCTTAGCCACTCCGCTCGTTCCACCGCCTCGCCTCCCCTGGAACAGATGCACAGCGAACACCGTCGGTCGATCAAGACACAGGCGCATGGTCAGCGGAACCCGCGCGCTCCGTCGATGTCCCTACATGGGCGCTCGCTCTCCATGGCATCCGGCGCCTCTGAAGCAACATAGCCTCGCAGGCGCGCCAACGCGCCCAGCATCTCCTCCCGACGGCGCCTCGGGCAGTCGATCAGCCTATGACTTCCGGCCCGCCGCGCGGTTGTGTCGTGGACGGCCGGCAGACGCCGGCGGGATTCCCATGCCGACGTGTTCCACGCAGGCGGATGGGTTACCGTACTCGACGGAGATCGGGAGGGAATCTGGCATCCCGAGGCCGCCCACCCGTCTGTGGCGCGGCATCGCTCCTGGCTTTCTTCTCGGGAGGTCTGTGCGGAGTCCACACGCCCGAATGGGAGACCGCGATGACGGGTCGTGAGCGCGTTTTGGCCGTCCTGCGACGCGAGAAGCCGGATCGTGTGCCGTTCTGCCCGAACATCGGGCAGTGGTTCGACTACCACAAGGCGCGCGCCTCACTGCCCGACGAGTTGGAGGGTTGCCAGGACGAGCTCGACGCGATGATTCGCATCGGCTGCGATATATTCAGCCGACGTATCTGCTCGCCCGTGACCTCCGCCCGATCCGGCTACGAGGTGCACAGCGAAGCGCTGGGAGGACGCTGGCGGAAGACGACCTACGCCACGCCGGTCGGATCGGTGAGCGACCGGACCCGATACGAGGCGGCCAGCCACACGACGTACAAGCATCAGCACTTCCTCAAGGGATTCCCGGACGATCTGCGCGTTCTTCGGTACGTCGTGGAGCACACCGACCACGAGTTCGACGTCGCGAGCTACCTGCGCGCCGAGGAGCGGCTGGGCGACCATGGCGTCATCATGGTCCCGTTCTTCCAGTCGCCCATCAAGCTGCTGCACAACTGGGCGGGCGTCGAGACGGCGACGTACCTCCTCACGGATCGCGCTCGCGAATGCGAGGATCTGTTCGCCGTCTTCACGGAGAAGGCGCTCGCGGTGGCGCGGCAGGCCGCGGAGTCTCCCACCCTCGCGTTCTGCACCATGGACAACCTCGACAGCCTGTCGATGTCGCCGACCTTCGTGAAGCAGTACTGCGTGCCGTTCTACCGCGCGCTGAGCGACCTATTCCATCGCCACGGGAAGCTGCTATTCAGCCACGCCTGCGGACAGCTTCGCGACCTCGGGGAACTGGTCGACGAGGCAGGACTCGACGGCCTCGAGGCGATATCGCATCCACCCATCGGCGACCTGCCCCTGGCCGAGGCGCGAGGCATCCACGACGGTTTCCTCGTCAACGGCGGGATGTCCGCCCACGAGACCGAGATCACAGGCGCAGGCTCCCGCGAGCGCATCTTCGCCTACGTGGGCGATCTGTTCCGGTCGATGCGGCCCCTGGATCGGTTCCTGTTCAGCAACGCGTGCAACACGTCCATACGGTCCCCGTGGGAGAACCTCCTGCATTTCCGGGACGCGTGCCATGAGCATGGCAGACTGGGAGACGACCCCGCGCACGCGTGACGACGGTCGGGGCGCGATCGAGCGCGCGCGCAGTGGCTCAGTCGCTTGGTCGCAGGGCCTGCAGGGCTTGTGCGCACTGCCTGCCTCGCGAGACTACCTGTACTCTTCCACCTGCTCGAACATGTCCGCGATGGCGTCGGCTATGCTCGACACCGCGCCCCGGAAATCGGCCGCTGCTGCGAGCTCCAGCATCTCGCCATAGCGGAGGCCGCCCGCCGTCTTGCTCATCTCCTCGCCGCATTCCCGGCCCGATGACGTCTCGGTCAGAGCCAACTCCCGCAGGAGTCTGCCGCTGCGGACGCGTTGGTAGCGACGGTTGGCCATCAACGTCTGCCGCAGGAGGGGCTTATCGTCCGGCTCCCAGGCGCCGTCGTGGAGTTCGGCCAGGCGGCCGCGCGGCTCGGACACCCGCATGTAGTGGAGCTGGATCGGCTCGACGGGCGTGTTCACCAGGTCGTCCATGAGGCGCGACCAGTCGAGGCCCAACTCCTCGCGACCCACCTCGTGGAACGAGATGAGGTCTTGTATCGGTCGGTTCCGTGGCGTGTATCTGCCGTCGAGGAGATGCAGGTTTATGTCCGGCCGCACGCCCTTGATGAGCGCGTCGCCGATGACATGCGTGATCCATCCGACGACGTAGGCGAGCTGGCGCGCGTCGGAGTCGAACAGGTCGTGGACATCCGCCAGGACCGCGGCGAAGTAGCCGGGCAGGGCATCCCAGGGGCGCGCGTGGCGCGTGTCGTCTTCCGTCCATCCGAACGTCAGATGCGACCGCCCGTAGAACATGTCACAGATGGTCTGAGGCGCGTAGCTCCTGCCGCTGAGTTGGAGGGTCCAGCGCCGGGTCGCGCCGCCTGTGATCGGGCTGCGGTCGAGGTGCCCTGCGCCGTAGCCGACCTCCTCGCCGGTGTCCTCACAGACGGAGGCGGGCAGCGTCTGGATGTCGCAGCCGAGGTAGGCGCCCGCGAGATAGCTCGCGTAATGCCGTCGGATCAGCGCGGCGACGGAGAGGTCACGTCGCGCGGCCTCCTCGGACGCGAGGATGGCGTAGGTCATGTGTCCGACGATGCCGCTCACGGTGTCCGCCTCCGCCCATGCTCCCCATGCCCCTTAGCCCCGAGGGGCGTCGTGTTCGCCGCTGACATGTTCGCACAGGTCGAACAGTTCGGTAACGCGCGCGTCGGCCACGCCGGACTCGATGTCGGCGAAGACGATGTCACACGGCCCGTAGAGATCGGCGATGCGCGCCAGGTCGTGCCCGATTTCCTCGCGGCTTTTGGCGGCGACATCGGTCGGTGGGTACATCACGGCGCGTCGCGCGTGGGGGAAGGCGGCGCGCGCCGATGCCAGGTCGGAGTCCATGCCCATGTCGATATACGCGATGGCGGGGATCGTCGCGTAGTGCTCGATGTACGGGTCCGCCGTCCACGCGCAGTTGTGGATGCCTATTGGGCGGCCGGCGCCGATCCACCGATCCAGCGGCAGCAGCAGGTCGCGGTATTGCCCCGGCGACACCAGGTTAACGAGGCAGTTGCTGATGGTCACATGCCGAACGTCGACGCCCGAGTCGCGCTGCGCTGCGTACAGGCGTCGCATCGCGTCCGCCATCGTCTCCGCGACGCACCGGAAGAGATGCTCCGCGCGCTTGGGGGTGAGGGTCATGTCGGTGAACACCGCTTCGCCGCGCAGGCGATACGCCGTGTTGAGGACGCCCTGCCAGTTCAAGTAGCCCTCGATGCGTCCGAGCGCCGCCCCGACCCACTCGACCTGAGACATGAGGTCGCGGAAGAACGGGTTTGCGTCGAGGTCGGGGGGTTCGAGGCGTTCCGTCTGCTCGGCCGTCAGGGCTTGCGGCTCGCACGCCGGCCACATATCCCTCGCGTATCGGATGGGGATGCCGTAGATGGCCGGCACGACGCACGCCCCGAACGCGCCGGTCAGAAGATCGACGGGATGGTCGGGGTCGGCGACGCCGCCGATTGCGTGGCGCGGAAAGCGCCGGCGCAACTCGTGAGCCATCGCGCTGATGGCGTCGCGTCGGTGGGCGGGGTCGGCGTGCCATCGCTCGCCGAAGTCGACGCCCAACGCGTCGTGAAACCACCTGGGCGTGAACCCGACCTCTGGCCGAACGTACGGCTCGGAGCCCGTGGCCGGGCGTCGGGTAGCCGGAGCACCCGGCGCTATGTAGCTGATGAGCTGCGCCGTCGATGGCGTCATGTCGATTCTACGCCTGTCTCCGTCTGAGTGACGACCGATTCCAGACGCGGAATCGGGGCAGCGACCACCGGCCACTGCCCCGAACTTGCCGTTGTGAAACCTGTGGCTGCTAGCCGGCGGCGACGCTGTCCCCGGCGGACTCGCGGACCACGGCGTGGTTCCCGCGCCCGATGGCGACCTTGCCCGTCCTGACGACATCGACGACGCCGTAGGGGCGGAGCATGTTCACCAGCGCGGTGATCTTGCCCTCGTCCCCGGTCATCTCGACCGTCAGCGTGCGCGGGGCGACGTCGACCACGCGGGATCGGAACACCTCGACGATCTGGATGATCTCGCCGCGGTGTGAACTCTCGGCGTTCACCTTGATGAGCACCATTTCGCGTTCGACGTGCGGCTCGTCGGTGAGGTCCGTCACGCGCACGACATCCACCAGCTTATTGAGCTGCTTGCACGTCTGCTCGATGACGGCCACGTTGCCGTGTGTGACGACGGTCATGCGGGACAGGCCCGGGTCGAGCGTCTCCGCGACGGTCAGGCTGTCGATGTTGAAGCCCTTGCCGGTGAACAGGCTCGCGATGCGCGCCAGAACGCCGAACTGGTTCTCCACCAGGACCGAGATGATATGCCTGCGTTCAGTCGCTTCGGCAGCCATCATGCCAGCCCTCCGACCATCTCATCCAGCGCCGCGCCTGCCGGGACCATCGGGTAGACGTTTTCCATCTCGTCGACCATCACGTCCATGACGACGGGGCCGTCGTGTGCGAACGCCTCGTCCAACGCGGGGCGCAGTTCGTCGGGATGCGAGATGCGCATGCCCTTCACCCCGAACGCGTCGGCGATCCTGGCGAAGTCCGGGTTGTCATGCAGATCCGAGGCGCTGTATCGCTCCTCGTAGAGCAACTCCTGCCACTGGCGTACCATTCCGAGCCAGTTGTTGTTCAGGATGACCGTCTTGACGTTGAGCTTCTCGGTGGCCAGCGTGGCGAGTTCCTGGATGTTCATCATGATGCTGCCGTCGCCGCTGATGCAGACCACCAGGTCGTCCGGCGCCGCCAACTGAGCGCCCAGCGCGGCGGGCATCCCGTAGCCCATCGTGCCGAGGCCGCCGGAGGTTAGCCAACGACGCGGCTCAATGTGCTGGTAATGCTGCCCCGCCCACATCTGATGCTGTCCGACGTCGGTGGCCAGGATCGCGTCGCCGCGGGTGATGTCCCAGATCTCCTCGATCACCTGCTGAGGCTTGATGACGTCGGTCTTCGGCTCGAAGCGGAACGGATACCGCTCCTTCCACATGGCACACTGATGCCGCCACGCGTCGACGTCCGTCTTGTCCACCATCTCGGTGAGCATCGGAAGGACGCGCTTCACGTGGCCCACGATCGGAATGTCCACGTGGACGTTCTTGCTGATCGCCGAGGGGTCGATGTCGATGTGGATGATCTTCGCGTTGGGAGCGAACTTCTCCAGCTTCCCCGTCACGCGGTCGTCGAACCGCGAGCCGACGGCGATGATGAGGTCGCAGTCCTGGAAGGCGTAGTTCGCCGCCCGCGAGCCGTGCATCCCCGGCATCTTCAGCGCCAGAGGATCGGTCTCCGGCAGCGCGCCGAGACCCATGAGCGTCACGGTCGTCGGTATCTGCGTCTTCCACACGAACTCGCGGAACTCGGGAGATGCGTCGCCGAGGACGATCCCGCCGCCGCCGTACACCAGCGGACGCTGCGCCTGCATGATGAGGTCGGCCGCGCGGCGGACCTGCCGGCGGTGTCCGTCGAGCTTGGGCTTGTATCCGCGGATGTCGACCGTCTCGGGCCACTCCCACTCGGTCTCGGCGATCTGGACATCCTTGGGGAAGTCGATCAGGACGGGGCCGGGACGCCCCGTCTCGGCGATGTGGAACGCCTCACGCACGACGCGCGCGAGATCCTCGACGTGGTGCACCAGGTAGCTGTGCTTCACGATGGGCCGCGTGACGCCGACGAAGTCCGTCTCCTGGAAGGCGTCGTTGCCGATGAGGTTGGATGGCACCTGTCCCGTGATCACGACCATCGGGATGGAGTCCATCTGCGCCGTGGCGATGCCCGTGACGCAGTTCGTCGCGCCGGGGCCGGAGGTGACGAGTACAACGCCCGCTTTGCCCGTAACTCTGGCGTAGCCGTCCGCGGCGTGCGTCGCGCCGGCTTCCTGACGCGTCATGACGAACTGGATGCCGTCTTCTTTGTGCGCGTCGTTGAACTTGTACAGGGCATCGAAGATGTGGAGAGCGGCGCCACCGGAGTAGCCGAAGATCGTCTCCACGCCCTGCTTTTTCAGGGCTTCGATCAGGATGTCGCATCCCTTGAGCTTCATCGCGGTCCACCTCGCGTTGTGTACCAGACCTTCCTGTTGAGCGCGCTACCTGAGAAGGGGCAACAAAAAAGCCCCCTCGTTTGGAGACGAGAAGAGCATTACTCTTTCCGCGGTACCACTCCAATTCCCTTCCTCGAGTAGAAAGAAGGGCGCTCATTTCGCGCTGTTACGGGCGCGACCCGTCCCCGTCTACGCGGCGGCGAAACGCCGTTCGACGAAGCGGCTCACGGGCGACGTTCAGCGGGTCGTTTCTCGGAGAGCCTTCCAGCCGATGGGCTCCCCTCTCTGCGAGACGTCTCCGCCTACTCTTCCCGGTCACGGCCTTTTCCGCGCGGGCACAGCAGCCACGCGCGATGGCCCAATACTAACATCGCGCCACGGGGCTGACAATTGAATGTGCCGCGCCGGGCTCGGTAGCTTATACTTGGGCCACCTCGTACCGAGATTAGCCAGGCGCCGCACGCAGAGGCGGGCGCCGCGGCAGGCGTGGCAAGAAGACAACCGGACTGGAGCGATCCCATGATCCGACAGCTATCGATTGCCGCTCTTTGCGGCTTCTGCCTGATGCTCGTAGCGGCGAAGGCGCCGGCGGAACTCGTGCTCTACTACTCGTTCGACGACATCAGCGGCGACACGGTCCCCGACTCGTCCGGCTTCGGGAACGACGGGACGATAGAGGACGATGTCGAGATCGTCGCGGGGGCCGAGGGCGACGCCGTCGGATTTGAGGGCAGCCGCGTCAAGATCCTCGCGTCCGACTCGTTCACGGCCGGGATGTTCGCCGAAGGCGTATTCTCCGTATCGATGTGGGTCAGCCCGGCGCTTGCCGGCAACACGTGGCAACAGATATTCCGCGCGGGTCCCGCGCCCAACGACACGCTGTTCGTGAACAACGACGGTCGGTTGTCGTGGCGCGGCATGGTCGGTGGAGCGTGGGCGGGCGGCATGGCCGAGACTGCCCCGGCCGTGCTCGCCGCGGAGACGTGGGCGCACGCCGTAGTGACGAGCGACGGCGACAAGTTCACAATATACGTGGGTGGCGAGATGATCGTCGACGGCGCCTTCCAGGAGACGATGGGCGCCAACACCGAGTACGCCATCGGAGGGTTCGCCGGCGGCGAGTCGTACACCGGCGGCGTCGACGAGTTCGCCGTCTTCACCGACACGCTGCCCGACGCGGACATCGTCAGCATCATGGACGACGGCATCGGCGCGTACCTGGCCGTCGAGGCGGATGGGAAGCTCGCAACGCAGTGGGGCGACCTCAAGGACG
>NYZG01000373.1 GCA_002687025.1 Candidatus Poribacteria bacterium | reverse complement strand
GGCAGCGGGACGTGGACCGCCCGCGCGCCCGGGCCGCCCTGGCCGATGACGAGGTCGATCGTGAAATCCTCCATGGCCGGGTAGAGAATCTCCTGCACGCGGATGTTCACGCGGTGGATCTCATCGATGAACAGGACATCGCCCGGTTCCAGCGAGGTGAGTATCTGCGACAGCTCCAGCCGCTCTAGCACCTGGCCGCCGGTGCGCTTGAAACCGACGCCGAGCTCGTTCGCGATGACGCTGCCGAGAGTCGTCTTGCCGAGGCCCTTCGGGCCCACGAGCAAGGCGTGCTCGAGGGCTTCCTTCCGCTCGCGCGCAGCCTGTATGAACACCGCGAGCTGATCGCGCACGTCATCCTGGCCGATCATCTCGTCGAGACGCTCGGGTCTGAACGTGAAGTGGGGGTCGTCGTCCTCGGGCTGGGCGCCGCCGTTGACGATGCGGTCGTCGGTCATGCGTTCCCAAACTGCTGGCGCCAGGCGTGCATTGTGCGCAACGCGGCGGCGATTAGCTGCTCAAGCTGGGCGTCCTCACCGAGCTCCTGTTGGGCGGTCCTCACGGCCTGCTCGGCGCGTATCTCGGTCTCGCCGAGGGCGATCAGGGCCTGCATCGCGTCGCCCGCGACCGTCCCAATCGCTTGCCCACCCAGCGACAACGGCTGCAGCGCCCCAACCTTGTTCTGCAGGTCGAGGATCACGCGCTGCGCCGTCTTCTTGCCCACGCCCTGCGCCCGCGAGATGGCGACGACATCGCCCTCCTGGACCGCGCGGATGAAGTCGTCGTGTCCCAGGATCGACAGCAAGCTGAGACCGGTCCGCGCGCCGATGCCGCTCACCGCTATCATCATCCGGAACAGCGCGCGCTCCTCGCGCGTCGAGAAGCCGTACAGGGTGTGGTCGTCCTCGCGGATGTTGTCGTGGGTGTAGAGCTTCACCGAGCCACCCACGGGCGGGAGCTCGTTCAGCACGCGCTGCGGGACGAACACCTCGTAGCCGACGCCCTGGACGTCGATGACGACGGCGTCCTCCTCGGTCTCTTCAAGCGTTCCGCTCACGTACGCAATCACGCCGTAGCCTCGGGTGAATCCATCGGGAGACGGGCCACATGGGTATTATTGGGCGGACAGGGCGCTGAGTAAACGGCTTTCCGCCGGGCCGCGGTGCACATGGCAGATGGCGATGGCCAGGCCGTCCGCGGCGTCGTCAGGCTTTGGGCGGCCCGGCAGCCCAAGGAGGGTCTTGGTCATGAACCGCACCTGGTCCTTCGTCGCGCGTCCTACCCCGACGACCCCCTGCTTCACTTCGGCCGGCTTGTACGAGGCGACGGGAAGATCCGCGTGGGCCGCCGCCAACAGCATCACCCCGCGGGCCTGCGCCACCGCGATGCCCGTCGTGATGTTCTGCTTGAAGAACAGCTCCTCGATCGCCACGACGTCCGGCGAGCTGTCGCGAATGAGCGCGCTCAGCTCATCGTAGATGCGGGCGAGACGCTTGTGGGGCTCCTCGCCGGCGGGCGTCGAGATGATGCCATGCCCGTGGTGGGCCAGAACGCCGCTACGCGCGTTCGCAACGAGGCCGTAGCCGGTAGTCGCCGTACCGGGGTCGAGTCCCAATACCAACATGATGCGGGGCCGTTCGCGTCGGGAAGTGGGGGAGGCTACGCCGCGGCGCCCTCGAAGCTCTCCATGACGGAGTCGTCCATGTCGAAGTTGGCGTAGACGTTCGAGACATCGTCGAGATCCTCGAGAACGTCGAGTACCTTCAACACGGAAGCTGCGGCTTCCGCTTCGAGTGGGACGGTCGTCGTGGGCAGCATCTGGAGGTTGGCGCTGATGATTCCAAAGCCGTTCTCTTCAATGGACGTGCGAACGGCGTCGAAGGTTTCCGGGGTGGTCATGACCTCGAGCATCTCGTCGTCTTCGTCGAGGATGTCGTCGGCGCCTGCGTCCAGGGCTACCAGCATCAGCTCGTCGGCGTCGGCGTCCTCGCGCGTGACGAGGATGGACCCCTTGCGCTCGAACAGCCACGCGACGGCGTTGCGTTCCGCGAGTGTGCCGCCGTTCTTGACGAGGGCGTGGCGAATCTCCGCGGTCGAGCGGTTGCGATTGTCCGTCGTGGCCTCGATGAACAGAGCGACGCCGTTGGGCGCGTACCCCTCGTAGACGCAGTCTTCATACGAGACGCCTTCGGCCCCGCCACTACCGCGCAGGATGGCGCGCGCGATGGTCTCGTTGGTGATGTTCTCCGCCCGCGAATTCGATACGGCGGCGCGCAGACGGGGATTGGTGTCCGGGTCGCCTCCGCCCTCTCGCGCGGCGACGGTGAGTTCCCGAATCATCTTCGACATCATCTTGCTGCGCTTGCCGTCGTTCGCCGCTTTCTTGCGCTTGATCTTCGACCACTTCGAATGCCCGGACATGCGACTCCTTCTGTGTGGGACGCGCCCGCCGTCGGCCTGCATTGGGGAGTCGGCGGTCGATACAATCCCTGTGACGATGGTATCATACGCGCGAATCACCCAGCAAACGCAGCCCGGGCGTCACGGCGATATGCCGGAAAGGCAGTGGGGATGAGGGATCGCGGCCGGTGTGTTCTTCGCGTCGTGGGGCTCTGCGTCGCCGCGGTCGCCGCGACGCTGCTCGGGGCGTGTGGCGGTGGCGCAGGGAGCGAAGGCGCCCAGACGGTCGCCGCGCAGCCGCCGTCTCTGCACGACGATATCGAGACGTGCGCCTCGTGCCACGAGACGATTCACGCCGCGTGGCAGATGTCGCGGCACGCTCAGTCGTGGACGAGCGAGACGTTCCGCGTAGCCTCGGACAACTACCGCAAGGAAGAATGCCTCCCCTGCCACGCGCCCGACATGATCCAGAAGACGGGCCTCGCCAACGAGCCGCTACTGCGCGATGGATACCGGTCCGACGGCGTAACGTGCATCGTGTGCCATCAGGACGCCGCCTCCGACGAGTGGAAGATGCACGGCCCCTACGAGGCCGACTCGCCCGCGCACGAGACCGTCCAGAACGACAGCTACCTCACGCCGGACGTGTGCGCGTCGTGCCACGGTCACGACGCGGAATTCAACCAGTACCACTCGTGGCAGGACGGGACGTACGGCCAGCAGGACTTCCCGTGCCAGGCGTGCCACATGCCGCAGACCGAAGCGCTGCTCGCGGACACCGAGGTGGAGAAGCCGTTGCGTTGGGTGGGCGACCACTCGTTCCCCGGCAGCCACGACGACGAGTATCTGAAGACGGCGGCGAAGGTGAAGCTCAAGGTCGAGGACGGCGCGCTGGTCGTCGAGGTGCAGAATCAGGCGGGGCACTTCTTCCCGGGAGGCGCGTTCCGCACCGCGGTCGTGGACATCATCGTGGATGGAGTCGAGGTCGGGCGGCTGGAATACAGCTACGAGAACGAAAACCAGTTGGAATCCGGCGAGACGGTCACGCTACGGCATGAACTGATGGAAGGCGCCGCCGAGGCCACGGCGCGGCTGACGTACTACAAGTACGTCGTCAACGAGCCGGGCACCGGGTTGGTCCAGAGCGAAGTGGGCTTCGTCATCGACGAGAGCAGCCTGACGCTGTAGGCGCACGGCCCCAGCGACCCAAGCGGCACGGACGGAGGCGGACGCGTGCGCGGCACGCTGCTAAACACGCGCGAGACGCCCTTGAGCGTCGACGCGTTCCTGGCTCCCCTGGACGCGGCGGAAGTGAAGACGTCCGGCGAGACTACCCGCGCTTGGTTGACCGCCGAAAACTTCCTGAAATGGACCACGCGCGAGGGATACGAGCAACTTCTGTGGAAGGACGCCGCGATATGCGGCGCGGACCTCCATCCCGCTATAATCCCTCTGCACAACGACATCCGAACGGCCGACGGCAGGATGCTCGTATTCCCGAGAGCGGCCGGGACGCATCTCAGGGAAGGCGACGCCGGCGACCGGTTCTTTCGGCTGCCGTTGGCGACGAAACTGAGGCTCATACAGACCGTGCTGGACGGCATGGCGGCCATCTCCGTGGCGGGGTGGGTTCATCGCGACTTCTTCGACGGGAACGTCATGGCCGACTTCGCCACGGAGACGGTGGCGCTCTACGACTTCGAGCTCTACGTACAAGGCGACGGCTATCGCCTGACCGAATTCGACCGCGACTATGGCTCGTCACGGCTGATGGCTCCCGAGCAGTGGCGACGCGGGGCGTGGATGGATCAGCGGACGAACGTCTACACGCTGGCGCGATTCGCCATCCAATACCTGAGCCATCGGCGGGATGCGCGGTGGCGTGAGGCGTTCCAGGGATCGACCGGCCTCGCGGAAGTACTCGCGGCCGCCACTCGCGAGGAACCGGGCGATCGCTTCCAGACCGTAGCGGCGTTCGTGGACGCGTTCCGCGCGGCCGCGTGACGGATGGCGCCGGTTGCCGTCTGCCAACTGACGGAGTTCATGCGAAGGAGAGACGATGCGGGCAGCGGTATGTCGCGGGCCGGAGGAGGCCCTCGTAATCGAAGATCTCGACCTGCGGGCGCCTGAGAGTAGGGAGGTCCGCGTCCGTCTTCAGGCCAGCGGCATCTGCCATAGCGATGTCCACCTCATCCAGGGCGAATGGGGCGATCTCGACAAGCCGGTGGTGGCGGGTCACGAGGGCGTTGGGATCGTCGATGCCGTGGGAGAACTGGCGACGCGGGCAGTCGCCGGCGACCGCGTGATCGTGTCGCTCATCGCGTCGTGCGGGACATGCCGGGCATGCGCTCGGGGATGGTTGCACCTGTGCCAGGGCCGCCCGAAGTACGCGCCGCGACTACGCCGCCCCAACGGCGACGAAGTCGCGTGTGGCTTCGACTCCGCGACGTTCGCCGAAGCCACGGTCGTACACGAATCACAGGTCGTGCCGATCGGCGACGCGGTTCCCCACGACTGCGCGGGCCTTCTCGCCTGCGCGGTCATCACGGGCGTGGGTTCGGTGTGGAACAGCGCGCGGGTGAAACCCGGGGAATCGGTCGTCGTGATCGGGGCCGGTGGCGTCGGCCTGAACGCGGTTCAGGGCGCGGCGTTGGTGGGTGCCGAGACGGTGGTCGCCGTGGACCTCGTTGAAGGCAAGCTGACGGCTGCACGCGAGTTCGGGGCGACGCACGTCGTGGACGGGAGCGGCGACGGCGACACGGTCGAAGCCGTGCGCGACATCACCGACGGCGCCGATCACGTCCTCGTCACGGTGGGCAGTCGGGCGGCCATTCTCCAGGGGTTGGACATGCTCGGGCCGCGCGGCACGCTCGCGGCCGTGGGTATCCCTCCGCGCGATGAGGCGGAGCTGCCGCTCACGATGCGCAGCGCGTTCGGCGGGGAGCGTCGGCTGATGGGCGTGGGCATGGGGTCCACCAACCTGATGGTGGATGTGCCTCGGTTGATCCACCTCTACGAGCAAGGGCGTCTGAAGCTGGACGAGCTCGTCACGCAGACGTATCCGCTCGAAGGGATCAACGACGGGATCGCCGCGATGATGGACGGACGGGCGCTACGGAACGTGCTCGTGTACTAGGCGACGGCGTGTCTCTGCCGTGTCCGCCGCGCCACTACGCCCGGTGTACTGGATGCGCCAGGAGATCGCCGGAGACGGCGGATCAACGTTAGCCCGCGCGTCGATTAGCGGCGCTGCTTCATCCGCTCCTGTATGAGCGGGTCGTCGGGGAACTGCTGCGCTGCCTTCTCGAAGACCGACGCGGCCTCCTCGGGATGACCCGCGTCGAGGTACTGCTGCGCCAACTCCATATACCGCCACGCCATCCAGTTCGACGACTCCTTGGAGTACGAGTCGAAGTCCTCCACGCCCCGATACGTCTGCCCGGTGATACTCTCGAATTCGTCGGCCATGGAGCGGTAATCGTCCAGGGCGTTCTGGTACCGCTCCACAGGCGCCGGCGTTGACGGGGCTGGGCCGGAATCCGCGGGCGGAGGCGGGCCCGGAGCGTCGGGGACGGAGGCAGGGGACGCGTCCTCTGCGGGCGGGCCTGTCGTCACGGGCGGCGAAGAGGGCGCTGGCGAGTCGGGGGCAGCGTTGGCTTCCTCGGCCGCTTGGAGCGGGTCGACATGGATGCCCCTACTGATTCGGTCGAGGTCCGCAAGAATCCCACCGTGTTTCGGGGACACCTTGAGACCCGCCTCGTAGTAGGATATCGCCATGTCCACGTCGCCCAGCCACTCATAGGCCCAGGCCATGGAGGCGTAGCCGGCGCCAGAATCAGGGCGCGTATCGATCATACGTGTGGCGTACTCCATGCTTTCGACGGGCCGCTCCTTTCCCGTCGCGCCGGCGAGGTTCGCGAGCGCTTGGAAATGCGTCGGGTCCTGCTCCAACACGGCCAAGAACGCGGCTTCGCGTTCATTTCGTCGGCCCCGCGGCAACCACAGTGCCCACAGCGTCAGCGCTTCGATCGAGCGTGGATCGCTGCGGAGAGCCGCTTCCGCATGGTAAAGGGCCCACTCGCGACTGCCGCCGTCGTGCGCCCAGTAGTCTGCCGCCTCCAGGTGCGTCATCCCTTCGGTCATCACCGCGTCCATCAGCACGTCCGGCTCGGCGACATGGTTGCCCGGCTTGCCGTAGTGCCGGTGGAGGAGATGGACCTTGTCTTCTCGTGTTAACGTGGGGTCGTAAATCGACTCCTCAATCGGACGAGCCATCCTCTCGTCGAGCTCTGCCCACGACAGTTCACCAGGCGGGCCGCCTGCCAACTGGGCCTGCGAGGGGCCACCGTCCGGTGAATCTGCGGTTTCGCGCTGCGTGACAGGCTGCGGATCGTGCTGTGGGTTCTGCGGGGCTTCGGTCGTAGCCGCGCCTCCGGCGCTCGCGCCATCCTCGGCAGAGCCGTCCTCCCGGGCCCGGCAACCGGTGAATCCCGCTACAGCGACACACGCAACGACCACGGCGACCGCGCTATAACGCCACATTCGACATAATCCCCGGCCAATAGCGTGCCTCACATTACCCGTGCTCCGTGATACCAAGCGCATCACCACACTCGCCATATCAGGTCGTATTCTGCGTTGTGCGTGTGCGATCCGTCAGTGTAGCCCGACTTGAACCGGCTTGCCGGCGGATTCATGCCACAGTCGGACGCCGCGCAGTGGTCGAGGTTTACGCCATGGCCAACCTCGTGGGCGATGACCTTCATGATCATCTCTACATCCTCCGGGACATCGAAGATGTCCGCTTCCAGGGTAGGGAAGATATTCTTGCGGATCTCCCGCACCATGATGTCGATGCGCGTGACTGAGCGTGGAACGTCGGTCCCCAGCAGCCAACTGAGTGTCTCTCCGAAGATAGAGTGTCCAGTGGTGGGTTCCTCACGTACAAGCAGCGTCTTCTGCCACTCATAGCCGGGAACGTCCACGCCTCGATAGCTCACGGCGCGGTTGGTGTTCTTGTACTCAGCGGTGCCGATCAGGTGGGGCACGAATGGGGCCGGGAGCAGACCGGCGTCGCCGTAACCCAACGTGCCGTACACATCCTGGACATTCGAGTTTATGAAGACGTCCTTCTCCTCAGGGCTGGTGCGGGTCCAGGTCGCGGAGACAACGAAGCCTCGGTACTCTGCGAAGACGCTGAGCCAATCGCCGGTGTTGCCGTTCCCGCCGGGGCCTACCTCATCGTCCGCCGCCGGGTCGTAGTTGGCGCCGTCTTCCCACTTGTCCGCGATCTTGTTGCCGTTGTCATCGAACGGGATCGTGACCGACCTATCGTCATACTCCAGCTCCGAGTTCGTCGGTACGCCCGAGAGCCACCCGTAGGCGCCGGCGTCACGCACGCGGACCTTCAGCGTGATCGTCGCGCCGTTCGTGAACTGCGGTCCGATGATCGTGCCTGTGATCGATACGGCAGGGGTGTGCTGAGCCCATGTAAGCCCAGGGACACTCGTCTGATCGCCGCTCCACAGCTTGAGGTCGGGCGTGCTCCCGCCGTCGGACCCATAGTTCATGCAGCCGCCGTCCCAGCTCGTCACGTTACTGAGGGTGAAGTCAACGGTGGCAAACGAAGACTCCCCGATGTCAATGATCCCAGCGACCGGAGCCATCACGTGGGCGGCATACACGGAATAGGTCAGCACGAACCTATCGTCGTTGGCCCATCGGGTCGCGGCCCGCTCGCCCGTGTTCGTTGTGCCGCGGCGCCGGATGGACTAGAGTCGCTGGCAGATGGGGGGCCACCGGACGCCGAGGTAGCCTCAGAAGGTGTGTAAGTAGGAAACGGCGGCGTAGACTTCCCGGACCTAAGAACCGCCGGGCAGAAGACCCGGCAAAGGGAAGGAGACG
>NYZG01000372.1 GCA_002687025.1 Candidatus Poribacteria bacterium | reverse complement strand
GTGGGACTCACCGTCGAAGCGGTGGGCCTGGACGCCGCCATGGGCGATCTCTGCTACGCCTATCCGTTGCGGAACACCCCTCCGAGCATCCAAGACATCCTCGCGGATCAGCCGAACAGAGTTTCCGAACTCATCCTCGCGCAGGATGCCTTCTGGCTTCAGGTAGTCGGCTTCCGCGAGGAGCGCGTCATCCTCATGCCGCTGGGCGATATAGAAGGTATCCGCCCAGGCGACCTGGTGATGTCCACCGGAAGTTCCTTCCGCGCGCCGGTCGGCCCGCAGTTGCTGGGACGCGTCATCAACGCCCTCGGCGAACCGATCGACGGCAAAGGCCCCATCGAGTCGACGGAATGGCGCCCGATCTACGCGGCCCCGCCGGACGCGATCACGCGCGGGATAATCGAGCAGGCGATCCCCACGGGCGTGCGCGCCATCGACACGCTCGTGACGTGCGGCCGCGGCCAGCGGCTGGGCATCTTCTCGGGTAGCGGCGTGGGCAAGAGCGTCCTCATGGGCATGATCGCCCGCAACACCGAGGCGGACGTGAGCGTCGTCGCCCTCATCGGTGAACGCGGCCGCGAAGTGCCGCAGTTCCTCGAGCAGGACCTCGGCGCGGAAGGCCTCGCGCGATCCGTCGTTGTCGTTGTGACATCGGACCAGCCGGCTCTGCTGCGGCTGCAAGGCGCATATCTGGCAACCGCCGTCGCGGAGTACTACCGCGGGGAAGGCCAGAACGTGATGTTCATGATGGACTCGATCACACGTTTCGCGATGGCGATCCGCGAGGTGGGACTCGCCTCCGGCGAGCCGCCTACGACGCGGGGCTACCCGCCGTCACTCTACGGTCGACTGCCGAAGCTTCTCGAGCGGGCCGGGCCCTCGTCGGCGGGCGGCGATGGAAGCATCACGGGTATCTACACGGTTCTCGTAGAGGGCGACGATCTCAACGAGCCGGTGGCCGATACGATGCGCTCACTGCTGGACGGTCACCTGGTCTTGTCGCGGGATATGGCCAACCGTGGGCATTACCCCGCGATCGACATCCCGCGCAGCATCTCGCGGCTAATGCTGCAGGTTACCGAGGAAGACCATCAGGAAGCCGCCCAGCGCGTCAAGACCCTATTGACCACGCACCGCGACGCCGAGGACCTGATCCAAATCGGGGCGTACGTCTCGGGGACGGACCCGCAGGTCGATTACGCGATCGAGCATCTGGACGACGTGAACGGCTTTCTCCGCCAGGACATCGCGGAGAGCGTAGCTTACGGGGACGGCATCGAGCAGCTCAAAACGCTGCTGCCTCCGGCGCCGGACGAGGACGACGAGAGCGTCTGACGGAGGACTCCCGGCCACGCTGAGGCGCCGGGGGATTGGGAATTGATAGTTCGACACCGTGCGCGCTAAGGCGTGACACACGGTCGATATGAAGTGGCATGGGCGGGGAACCGCCAGCGCCACGGCGAACGACGGTGACCATGTGAGAACGGTCTCCCGGCGGCGGCGCTCCTCGTGGGCTCCGCCGTCGCCACCATCCACAGAGAGGAAGGCGCATGGCGGTATCCGGCAACACAGCCATTACCCTCATCGACCTACTACGCAAACCACCGGATAGCTCTCCGGCGAAGCCTACGGGCTCTCCGGGGCAGTTCCAGGAGCTGTTCCAGACCGTGCGCACCGATGCGGCGCGACCGGCGGCTCCAGCGGAAGCCACGCAGGCGACCGCCGAAGCGGCTTCTGCGTCCCCGACGACTTCCTCCGAAGGCGTTCGGGAGATGCCCGCTTCAGAGACGACCGGCCTGCGTGACGCGACCGTCGTCGGTCGCGAAGCGGCGCCTCGGGATACCCAGGTAGCGCAGACCACGCAACCTACCACCACAACCGCGGAACCGGCGGCGAGCGAGGGATCGCACGCAGACGCGCCGGCGTCGACCACGACGACCGCGGCGGGAGCGGACACGTCCACCGGCGAAGCTTCCGAGCAGCCGAAGGACGATGCCCCGACCGACGCGTCGGTCGCGGACGGCTCCGACGCTGAGGCGTCGCAGGCGGGCGTGGGTGACGCCTCGCAGGAGGCCGTTGTCGCCGAGGGATCGACGCAGGTGGCGCTCGTCGACCCGACGCTCGTGGTGGTGAGCGCGGATGCGGCCGCGACAGCGGTAGATGTCGCAGCCGCCGAGGCGTTCCTCACGGAAGTCGCCCTCGCCGAGGGATCGACCCAGACCCAGGACGTCACGCCCGCCGCCGCGTCGGTGGCTCCAGCAGTCGTCGAAGTAGTGGGCCAGGAAGCGGTCGCTCCGACATCGACACCGGTCGAGTCCCCCACGATGCCTACGCAGGCCGCCGATACGGGCGCGGCGCGCATGGTTGGGCAAGAATTTCCGGCAGGCAGCGCCGTGCCGGAAAAGATTTCCACGGACCAACTGATCCAGGCGCTCGAGGCCCGGATCGCCGCCCAGGAGGCGTCGCCTTCCGAGGTCGCCGCGTGGCGTCAGGCGTTCTCCGGCGGGGCGGACGAGTCCTCCGTGCTGGATCAGGTGTGGGCGCGCGCGCAGAGCAGTGTCCAGAGCGCCTTCGAGCCGCTTGCGGGGATGCACGGGGCCTCGGTGGCCTCCCAATCCGCCACGGCTGGAGCGCCTCTCATGGGGACCGCGATGCTTGCCGCGGCAGGGGCGGGCGGACCGTCTCAGCTTGGCACGCATCCTGCTTCTGGCGTGGTGCGTTCGATGAGCGCCCAGACGGATGGCGCAGCGCTGAGCGTGCGGCAGGGGTTCGCCCTGGATGCACGCGCATCGCAGGCGTCTGAGTCGGGCTCGTCATTGGGGGCGGCACAAGCGACATTGTCGCGGAGAGCCGCGGACCAAGCGTTCCGGTCGACGCGCACGGTAGCGCAACAGGCGCCGCGCGTTGTCGATATGCCGGCCGACGTTGCGACGCGATTCTCGGACACCGAACAGGGTGTCCGTGACGCGATCGTGGCTCGCCAGAACCGGATGCACTCCTTCGTGCGCGCGCAGCGTGCGCGAGGAGCCGCGCCACCACCGATCGTCGGTGGGGCCGGGAGCGGCTCGGGGGCGGAACAGGCTACGCCGGTCGTCGGCGCGGTCATGACCTCTGCCACCGGGAACGCGGCGGCAACGCCGAGTGCGGTAACAACGCACCAGGCTTACACGCCGCTGATGGAGTTCCTGGCCAACGAAGTGCGGCGCAACGTCCGGTTGGGCAAGCGCGAATTCCGGGTTCAGTTGAATCCAGAAGCGCTCGGGAGCGTCGAGTTGGAGATGGTGATGGACGGCGAGGCGCTTACGGTGCGCCTGAAAGCCGCCTCGAAGCTGTCCCAGCGCATCCTCGAAGAGAATCTCGGTGACCTCGCCACCGCGCTGGAAGCGGTTGGCATGGGGTTGGATACCGAGGTTCCCTGGCAGGCTGAGCGCGGAATGGTGGAAGCCGCGATAGCGGCCGCCGATTCGCAACAGGCCGTGCCGGCGTGGGTATAAACGATTCCTGACAACGACTCTATGACCCCACCCCTCAAGCGAGGGGTGAGAATCGAGAGACCGAACATGATAACCACGGAAGCAGTGTCCGGGCTGAGCGCGGCATCGGGGGCGGACACAGCGTCGCAGACGCTGGGTAAAGACGCCTTCATGCAGCTGCTCGTGACCCAGTTGCGGTTCCAGAACCCGTTGGAACCGATGGACAACAAGGACTTCATCGCGCAGTTGAGCCAGTTCACCTCCTTGGAGGAACTGGGCAGCATCCGCGAGTCGTTCGACGCTTCCCTGGCAACACAACGAACCATGAATCAGACCATGGCCGTCGGCCTTCTCGGCCGGGAGGTGGGTGTTCCCGCCAACCAGGTCATCCTGGCAAGTGGTAGCGAAGCTCGCGTTACCTACACGCTGCCGGAAGACGCCGACGTTCAGATAGAGATTCAGAATGTGCTGGGTGCGGTCGTGCGCACCCTCACACCTGGCGCCCAACCCTCGGGTGACCAGGGGGTCGTCTGGGATGGTAATGACGACCTAGGCAATCCCTTGCCGGAAGGCAATTACACGTATCATGTCCTTGCAGTGGGCGGCGGGAACCGCCAGGTTCCCGTCCAGCCCTTTTTCAGAGGGCTGGTGGACGGTGTCCGCATGACGGACACAGGGATAATGCTGACCGTCGAGGGTCGGGAGATACCACTTTCGCAAGTGAGCGTCATCCAAGCAGCGGAGGCGCGGGACGACTCATAAACCACATTCACGCCGGTTGGACGCAACCGGGCAATAGCCACGACCTGGAACGAGAGGCGCGTAGCCGGCCGCGGCGTTAGGCGCGCCCTCCACAGGCATACGTTCCGTTGGAGGACGAGGGAATATGATCGGTTCATTCGTATCGGGTCTGTCTGGTCTCAGAGCGAATCAGACCAAGCTCGAAGTCATCGGTAACAACATCGCCAATGCCAACACCGTCGGCTTCAAGTCGTCGCGTGTTGACTTCTCCGACGTGCTCAGCCGCACGTTGCGAGGCGCCACGGCGTCCACCGCCCCCCTACAGGTAGGACGCGGCGCGACGGTCGGCGCCATCAGCACGCAGATGACGCAGGGCGGCTTCCAGGATTCGTCCAACGCAGGCGACCTCGCCATTCAGGGCACGGGCTTCTTCACCGTCGCCAACGAAAGCGGCCAGCAGTTCTACACCCGCGCGGGCAACTTCCGAACGAACACCGCGGGCGAGCTGGTCACCGTCGAGGGATTCAACGTCCAGGGCTTCAACGCCACCGAGGGACAGGTTCCCGTCACGGCGGTCCTCGAGAACATCCAGCTCCCACGTGAACCCATTCCACCCCGCGCGACCAGCACGCTGGAGTTCCGCGGCAACCTCGACGCCTCCTCCCCCGTGATCGCGACCGATCCGAGCGGGCGCGAACTTCGCGTTGGCGGACAGGACGGCATCGTTGGGACGCTCATCGACGGCTCCGTCTCCCTCACCGATGACGGCACGGTCAACGTTGCCGGCCTCGGCACGACGTTCACCTCGCTGAGCGCGGGTGACACGATCATCGTCGACGGTCGCGCCTACACCGTGGCTTCGGTCAACGACGACACGAGCATGGTCCTCGACCGACCGACGCTCAATGGCACGATCGAAGGCGTCGCCGGGTCCAGCAGGATCACCGGTACCGATACCGCGTTCACCTCTGAGTTGCGCGTCGGCGACACGATCGACATCAATGGGGCCGCCGTGGTCGTCGCGGCCGTCACCAGCGACACGGAGATCTCCGTCGAGACGCCATTGGATGCCGATGTCACCGCGGGCACGCTCTTGGCATTCAGCGCCAATGCGGGTGTCGCCGCGACTGAGAGCCGTGCTGAGTCGACCGTGCCGCCGGCCGGCACAACGCGGTTGGCCGACCTCCCAAGCAGCAACCTGACCGTGTCGCTCAACGGCTCCACGAACATCCTCGTCGAGGATCTCACCACCGGAGAACAGCTCGTCGTGACGATGGGCGGGCAGCAGACGGTGAACGAGATGGTGGAGGCCATACAGAACGCGGGCATCGCGGGCTACTCGCTCAACGACGCGAACTTCCAGGTGTCGCAGTTGTCCGAGGAGAACGGGTCCGCCACGAGCTTCCAGTTCGTGGACTCCCAGGGCGCCCAGCACGTGGGG
Organism: Candidatus Poribacteria bacterium; assembly: GCA_002687025.1. Classification (GTDB taxonomy): domain Bacteria; phylum Poribacteria; class WGA-4E. The sequence goes on along the minus strand of NYZG01000372.1, from coordinate 7,821 downwards.
ATCATGTCGTTCTTCCGCACCGAGACCCCGGGAACGTGGGTCTGGAGCGTCGACATACCCGCCACGGACAGCCTGGCCCAGGACCCCGGGTTCCAGCTCACACAGAACACGCGTGGCACGTTGATCTTCAACGATGGTGGCGCGGTGGATTCGTTCCGCAACCTCGCGGGAGCGGACGTGTTCAACCTGACTTTCGACGCGTCGAACAGCGCGCGCACCATCTCGGTGGAGATGAGCGCGGACACCCTCAGCTCGATGACCCAGTTCAACATCGCCGGTGATGTTGTGGTCGCGGGCAACGACGGCACGCTGCCCGGGGAGTTCCAGGGGTTCACGGTGGATCCCAACGGCATGATCCTCGGTCAGTTCTCCAACGGTGAAACGCGAGTGATCGCCCAGGTTCTCCTGGCGGACTTCGCGAACCCCACCGGCATGGACAAGGCGGGCGCCAACCTCTTCTCCGCGAACGCCAGTTCCGGGACCGCAGAGTTCGCGACGGCGGGCCAGGGCGGTCTCGGGCGGATCATCTCCGGGGCTACGGAACTGTCCAACGTCGATCTGGCGGAGCAGTTCACGAGCCTGATCATGGCACAGCGGGGATTCCAGGCCAGCGCGAACGTGATCACTACCAGTGACACGATCATGAACGACGTGCTGAGCCTGAAGCGCGGTTAACAACCGTAGCTAATCCAACGGAATGACAAGGGACCCCGGTAAGCCGGGGTCCCTTTATCGCGGCCGCTCGTCCGGGCCGCCGCGATATTCACACGGAGCCCAGAAATAGGCTAAAAGAGTGGGAATCTACCCTTATACCCCCGCGAAAGCGAGGCTAAGCTAAGGGTGAACTGCGATAGGACAAGGGAAGCGCCTACGCAGAGAGTTCAGGAGTGGAGGACGTTCATGGCCCGTCTCGAAGATCTGGCGAACAGCATCATCAGTGGTAAAGCGGACGCAGCGGTAGAGGCCACCGAGGGCGCGCTCGCCGACGGCACGGCCGCTGCCGAGATACTCACCGACGGACTCATCGCCGGCATGCAGGTCGTCGGCGAGCGGTTCAAGAACCACGAGTTCTACGTGCCCGAGGTACTCATCGCGGCCCGGGCGATGAAGATGTCCATGGCCATTCTGCGCCCACACCTCGTGGACCAGGACTACGAGCCGGTCGGGACCGTCGCCATCGGCACCGTGCGCGGCGATCTGCACGACATCGGGAAGAACCTCGTCGCCATGATGCTCGAGGGCGCGGGCTTCGCGATCATGGACCTCGGCATCGACGTGACGCCGGAGCAGTTCGTGCAGGCGGTGAAGGACGGCGCGGACATGATCGCGCTCTCCGCTCTGCTCACCACGACCATGCCCGCGATGAAGGACACCGTCGAAGCCCTGGACGCAGCGGGCATCCGCGACCAGGTGAAGGTCATCATCGGCGGCGCCCCGGTTACGGAGACCTACGCGAACGAGATCGGCGCCGACGGGTACGGCCCGGACGCCGCCTCGGGCGCGGAGCTTGCGCGTGATCTGGTAGCGGCGTAGCCTTACCCGGCTTCGCATAACGCGCCACACGTCAAGCTATAGGGTCACTCCAGGGACGCCACATGCACGAACTCACCGTTCTGCCGGACGGTACGACGGCGGAGTCTGCCGAGGACAGTAGTGTCCTCGAGTCGCTCCGTCGTCATGACACGATCCTTACGTCTCCCTGCGGAGGCGAAGGCACTTGCGGCAAATGCCGAGTGCTGCTCGAAGAAGGCTCGGCCAACGCGCCGACGCCTCAGGAGCGCGGCCTTCTCGGCGCTGCCGCCGATGAGGGCTCCCGCCTCGCCTGCCAGACAATGCTTCAGTCCAACGCGACGGTGCGGATTCCCGCGGCGTCGCGCGTGCCGAACGTCCGCGTCCTGACGGGCGGGGCTCCTCGCGACGTGCCGTTCTTCCCCAATGTGCGGCGGCGGACCTTCACATGGGAACGCAGCCGGCTCGAAGACGCCGAGTCCGTGGTAGATGTCGTCGCCCAGTTGCTGGACGCCCGGGCCGACCTGCGCGTCGACCTGGCCATGGCGCGACAGCTCGCGACCGGGATGGAGGACGGCCAGACCTACGAGGCCACCATCCTCGGCAACCGGCTCGTGGCGATCTCCCCCGAGGGGGTGGACGAAGACCCCTTGGGCATCGCGCTGGATGTGGGCACCACGACCGTCGTCGCGCAGTTGGTGAACCTGACGACGGGCGAAGCCGTCGGCACGCACAGCCGGGTGAACGACCAGTCGCGATTCGGGAGCGACGTCATCGCCCGTATCAACCACTCCGTGGCGGAGGAAGGCGGCCTCGACGAACTGCGCGAGGCGGCGCTCTCCACCATCAAGGAGTGCGTGGCCATGTCGGGCGTTGACCCATCGCACATCTATGAAGCGGTGGCCGTGGGCAACACGACGATGATGCACCTCCTGGCGGGCATCTCGCCCGAGTCGTTGGGACAGCTTCCCTACACGCCCGTGGTGCGCGCGGGCGCCGATGTCCCGGCGGCGGACATGCCGATGCCGTTCAACGACGTGGCGAGCGTCCACCTGATGGCCGGGATTGCCGGATACGTCGGCGCGGACACCGTCGGCGCGATGCTAGCTGCGGGATTCGACGAGGAATACGACGGCGTGCGCCTGCTCGCCGACATCGGCACGAACTGCGAACTGGTCCTGCAACGAGGCGCCGAGATCGTGGCGTGCTCGACCCCCGCCGGCCCCGCCTTCGAGGGCGCGCGTTTGGAGCATGGGATGCTCGCGGGCCCCGGCGCCATCGAACGCGTGACGATCGGCGACACGTGCGAGATTCGCGTCGTCGGGCGCGTCGAGGCGCGCGGCATCTGTGGCTCGGGCGTGGTGGATGTGACGGCGCAACTGCTCGACGCCGACATCGTCGAGATGACCGGGCGGATGGTCAACGAGGAGGACGCGCCGGAGTCACTGTCCGACGACATCCGCGGCCGGATCGAGGACGGGGAGTACGGCCCCGTGTTCGTCCTGGCGCGGCGCGAGGACGGAGACGCCGTGTACGTCACGCAGCGGGACATCCGCGAAACGCAGTTGGCCAAGGCCGCCGTGCGCACGGGCATCGACACGCTCCTGCACAGCATGGACATACCTGCGGACGACATCGACGAATTGCTGATCGCGGGTGGGTTCGGGAGCTACCTGAACACCGCGAACGCGCGACGCCTGGGGATGATTCCAGACATCGCGGACGAGAAGATCAGATACGTCGGGAACGCGGCGCTCGTCGGGGCGCGGCTTGCGCTGATCTCCGCGGAGATGCGCGCCCGCGGCGAGGCGCTGTCGCGACGGGTGACGCACGTGCACGTGGCGCGGCTGCCCAACTTCCAGGACCGCTTCTCGGAGGCGATGCTGTTTGAGTAAGACACCGAACCGCTATGAGGGACTTGCCGTTGCCGTCTAAGAAGAAGTTCGTCGTGCTGTCGTGTGAGGTATTCCAGCGCGAGTTCGCAACGCTGGCCGACCGGGTTCCGCACGATGTCCAGTTCGGGTACCAACCGTTCGGCCTGCACGACACGCCGAGTAAGATCGCGGGAACCCTCCAGGAACAGGTCGATCAGATCGAGGATGCCGACGCGATCCTTATCGGCTACGGGCTGTGCAGCCGTGGGTACGTTGGGCTCACGGCGCGGTCGATACCCCTCGTCGCCCCTCGCGCGCATGACTGCATCACCGTGTTCCTCGGCTCGCGCGACAGGTATACCGAGGAGTTCAACGCGAACCCGGGCACGTACTACTACTCGCCGGGATGGGTCGATCACCATGATGCGAAGCGCTCCTCGGTCGATGGCGACGCGCCTCAGGCCGAAGCGGCGAAGGCTACGAAGTACGCCATGTACGTCGAGAAGTACGGCGAGGACAACGCCAAGTACCTGCTGGAGATGGAGGCGTCGTGGACGGCGGACTACAAGCGTCTGGCATTCATCGACACAGGCGTGGGCGATCTTCCCGCGTACCGAGCCTTCGTCGAGGACCTGGCCGGCAAGAACGAATGGAACTACGAGGAACTCGAGGGCAACACGGGCCTCATGTTCCGATTCCTCAACGGCGAGTGGAACGATGACTTCCTCATCGTCCCGCCCGGGCACTCGATACAGGATACGGTGGACGCGGACATCATCCGCGCCGACCAACTCACGGCTTTCGGACACGACACCGGATAGGTGGGGAGCGAACGATGGCCCGCATAAACCGAATGACGTCACGGGAACGCATCAACGCCGCCCTCGCGCATGAGGAGGCGGATCGCGTCGCGCTACAGGACGGCCCCTGGGCCACCGCCATCACGCGGTGGCGGAACGAAGGCATGCCCGCCGACGTGAACGCGTTCGACCTTTTCGGCTTCGAGATGGTCAGCTTCGGGGCGGACACTTCCGCGCAGTTGCCGTCCGAGGTGGTCGAGGACACCGACGAGCATAGGATCGTGCGCAACGCGAACGGCGCCCTGGCCAAGAACTGGAAGGGCAAGATATCCACGCCGGAAATGATCGACTTCACCATCAAAACGCGGGACGACTGGGAACAGATCCGTCCCCGCTTCGACATGAACGACTCGCGCGTCAACGTCGACGGCGCGGCGAACTCCCATGCGTCGTCCAAAAAGGGGCACTGGGTCAGCTACTCGGGCGTCGTCGGCTACGACAAGACGCAGGCGATGATCGGCTCCGAAAACCTGCTCATGGCGTTCGCCGAGGACGAGGAGTGGGTCGCGGACATGTTCATGTCGTCGGCGGACCTGGTGGTCGACACGGCGCAGGCCATGCTGGACGCCGGGTACCACTTCGACGGCGCGTTTCTCTACGACGACATGGGCTATCGCAACGGCACGCTCTTCTCGCCGGACCAGTATCGCCGCCTGGCGAAGCCCGCGCACGCGAAGGCGTTCGGCTTCTTCCGCGACCGCGGCCTGCCGGTCATCCTGCATTCGTGCGGCTGCGTGAAGGAGTTCATCCCCGACCTCATCGACGCCGGGCTGAGCTGCCTTCAGCCGCTGGAAGTGAAAGCCGGGATGGATGTCGTCGAGCTGAAGGACCTTTACGGCGACGATCTCTCGTTCATGGGCGGCATCGACGTGCGGGTGATGGCGAGCCCGGACCCGGCCGACATCGAGGAGGAGATCCGCGTCAAGATCGGCCACGCGAAGCAGGGCGGCGGGTACATCTACCACTCGGACCACTCCGTGCCGGACAACGTGAGCTACGAGCAGTACTGCCGCGTGATCGACCTCGTCCACGAATATGGTTCCTATGACTGACCAGACGCCTCGCCAGGCCGCCGTGGATGCGTTGGAACTGCGCCAGCCGAAAGGGCTCGTGCCCACCTTCGAGTTGGAGTTCCAACTCACGCAGGAGGCGTTCGGGCGAAGCTACCACGGCGGAAACGTCCTTGATGAGGCGACCGGGGCAAAGCGCGACGCGCTCTACCACGAGAACGCCGATCTGCACGTGCAGGTAGCGGACACGTACGACTGGAACATCATCATGATCACGACGGGGGGCAGCGAGGACGGCCTCCGTCGGACGGCGCACGCGATCCGCGACATCGTGGGCGACAAGTACCTGCTCGTAGCGCACGGGGACGCCACATGGTCGATCCCTAACGGCGACACCATGATCGAGTTCGCCGAGTCGTTCTTCACTCGCCCGGACGAGATGAACGACCGCGCCGACGCGATGGTGGATGGCGCCCTGGAAGGCGCGCCGAAGAAGCTCGACGGCGCCCTCGACGGGTTCGCGCTGTGCGCCGACTACTGCTTCAACGACGGGCCGTTCTTCTCGCCGCCGATGTTCCGCAAACACGTGACCCCCTACCTCACACGGCTGGTGGCGGGATATCGGGAGATGGGCGCGTACGTCATCAAGCACACCGACGGCGACATCATGCCCATCCTCGACCAGCTCGTCGAGTGCAACGCGCATGGACTCCACTCGATCGATCCGCAGGCGGGAGTCGACATCGCCGAGGTGAAGCGGCTGTACGGGGACAAGGTGTGCCTGTGCGGCAACGTGAACTGCGGGCTGCTACAGACCGGCACCGACGAGGAAGTCATCGCCGACGCGACGTATTCGCTGAAGCATGGGATGCCGGGCGGCGGCTTCATCTTTACGACGAGCAACGTCGCCTTCAAGGGGATGCCCTTGGAGCGGTACGAACTCATCATGGATCTGCGCAAGAAGCATGGGCGCTATTCGTAGACGCGCTCGTTGACCGATCGAACGCGCCGAGAAGGCGAGCGGGAGGCTTAGCATGACGCATCGAGAGCGCTGGGTACGCACGCTGAATTTCCAGCCGGTGGACCACGTCCCGGACGAAGAGTTCGGCTTCTGGGAAAGCACCTTCACCACGTGGCACGAGCACGGGCTACCGACCGAGATCAACAGCAACGGCAACTGCGACCCCTACTTCGGGTTCGCGCCGAGAAGCGGCGTGCCCGTGGGCATAGGGATGACCCCCGGCTTCAAGACCGAGACGCTGGAGGAGGCCGACGATTACAGGATCGAGCGGAACTCGAACGGCGTCATCACGAAGGTGTTCACCGATGGCGGAGACACGATTCCGCAGTTCATGGATCACACGCTGAAAGACCGCAAGTCGTGGGAAGAGGAGTTCCTGCCGAAGCTGGACATCGCCCTTGAGTCCCGTTACCCCGAGAACCGGGACGACTGGGAGGACATCAAGGCGCGGTTCAATTCGCCGGACTGGGATCGCCCGGTAGGCATCAGTATCGGCAGCATCTTCGGATGGCTGCGCGACTGGATGGGGTTCGAGAACATCACCGTCATGATGTACGACGACCCCGAGCTGATGCATGACATGATCGAGCATCTCGCCACGCTCACCACGACCGTGATCCGCAAGTCGGCCGAGGAGATCAACATCGACTACGCGGCCGGCTGGGAAGACATGGCGTTCCGGCAGGGGCCGATGATCTCGCCGGCGATGTTCCGCGAGTTCCTCACGCCGCGCTACAAGATGATCACCGACGTCCTCCACGAGAACGACATCGACATCATCTTCACCGACTGCGACGGGCGCGTCATCGACGCCATCGACCCGTGGCTGGAAGGCGGCCTGACGGGCATCTTCCCCTGCGAGGTCGGCGCCGGGCGGGACCAGACCGATCCCATCGCCGTGCGTGAGAAGTGGGGTGAGCAGGTCGTTATCCTCGGCGGCGTGAACAAGCACGCGCTCGGGGCGGGCAAAGAGGCCATCCGCGAGGAGATCAAGCGGATGGAGCCCTACGTCAAGGAAGGTGGATGGATTCCTCACGTGGACCATCGCTGCCCGCCGACGGTCACGTTCGAGGACTACCTGTACTACCTGGACCTGAAACGGGACACGTTCGGCATTCCGCGTCCCGAAGAGTTCGAGGCGCGGCCGGAGATCAAGAAGATCAAGGCGCGCCCCGGCTACTGGAAGACCTGACCGATGGCCGACGGCGGGATTCTCGATAGGCTCAGCGAGGGCATTCTCATCGCCGACGGCGCGATGGGAACGATGCTGGAGTCCGCCGGGCTGAAGCCAGGCGCGTGCCCGGAGCTCTGGAACATCGAGAACGCCGACGCCGTGAGGGCCGTGCACCGCGGCTATGCCGACGCCGGCGCCGACGTGGTCCTGGCGAATACGTTCGGCGGGTCCCGCCCGAAGCTGGAGCGCTACGGCCTCGCCGAACGCGTGGCCGAGATCAACGCCGCGGCCGTTGCCCTGGTGCGGAGCATCGGCGGGCCGTTCGTGGCCGCGAGCATTGGTCCCACCGGGAAGATCCTCGAACCGTATGGCG
>NYZG01000371.1 GCA_002687025.1 Candidatus Poribacteria bacterium | reverse complement strand
GCGGAAGCGTGACCTTGCCCGTCTCGAGGCGTTGGTGCGCGTCCCACAGCAGTTCGGGGATATCCAGCTTCTCCGGGCAACGTGGCAGGCAGTCGCCGCATTTGGTGCACTGGTCGCCCTTGACGCCCGGCACCCACGCCCCGCGGCCTGCCCCGACGCGGCTATAGCGCCCCTGTGCATAGTCGACCATGTCGAACCCGGCAGCCATGTTCCGCCAGTTCAGCAGGCCGGGAATGTTGATGTTTTCCGGGCACGGGAGGCACTCGTTGCAGATGGTGCAGTACGTGTCGCCCAACTCGCCACGGTACGCCTTCTCGACGTTCGCGAGGACCGTGTCGAAGGTCGCGCGGTCGGGGCCGTCCGGGTCGTAGTCGGCGGCGACGAGGTTCGCGTCGACCTCCTCCGGGCTCGCGGGGCCGAACGAGAGTGTGTTCACCCTCGGGTCGTTCAGCAGCCACATGTGCGTGAACGCCGCGGGCGTCAACGGCGCGCACGCCTCGACCAACTGCGGCGTCGGCTTGTGCAGCCGTCCGCCCTGGCCGTTCGGGCTGATGATGAATACGCCCATGTCCAGCTCCGCCGCCCGGGCGACGACGTCGCGGAGGCCCTGATTGAAGTAGTAGTAGTGCATGTTCACGGAGTCGAACTCCTCCGTGTTCACGACCTCCATCACGCCCTTCGGATAGCCGTGACTGGAGAACCCGAAGTGCTTGATGCGCCCTTCGGCCTGCAGCTTACGCACGAAGTCCAGACACCCGCCCGGCTTCAACGCCGGCGCCACGCGCGCCCAACTCCCCGGCCCGTGGAAGTCGAGATTGTCGATGCAGTCGATCCCGAGGAGGCCCTGGCTGATGTCGAAGTTCCGCTTGAACTTCTCCACGTCGGAGTCCGGGCCGATCTTGGTCGTGATATACAGCTCGTCTCGCGGCACGCGCTTGAGGATGACCTTCAGAGCCTGACCGACGCGCTCCTCGGAGTTCGTATAACCACGCGCGGTCTCGATGTGATTCACGCCCAACTCGACGGCGCGCTCGACCGTCCTGATGCCGTTCTCCTCGGGCTTGTCACCCGCGAACTGCATGCACCCGAGAGTCAGTTGCGACAACATCATCTCGGTCTTGCCAAATCGGCGATGAATCATGGACGGCATTGCTCCGTGGCTGTGACGTCGCGACCTGCTGCCCGAGCGCCATGCGAGGAGCCAACGCGGCGAACAGCGCTCTGCTCAGTGTAACACGACCCCCATCAGCCCTGCCTAGCGAACCGGCCGCGCGCCCGCCACGTGCGCCGGATACGGGACGCCGTCTCCCATCGTCGCGTGCCAGATGATTCGATTGAGCGTGTCCTCGTCCGCCTCGTCTATGTCGTCCAGCGGCAACTCCATGGACAGCTCCGCGAAGCGTCGCGCTGGCCCGGACAGCGACGACACGGGCGGGTTCATCTCGTCCAGCGCGATCTCGTTGGGGAGCGCCGTGTACGGCGTCAGGTCCGCCGTCTCGGCGAAGGAGACGTCCATCGGGATCGCCGCCATGTCGAACTGGTTCATCGGCGGCAGCCCGAGGATCAGCTCCATCGTGCGGAGCATGCTCGTCTGGTTGTAGTGCGTGCTGTCCACATAGCCGCGCTTGGTGTACGGGCTGATGCACAGCGCCACCGTGCGCCGCCCGTCGACGTGGTCGAACCCCGCCTGCGGGTCGTCCTGTACGACGAATATCGCCGTCTCCGGCCAGAACCGGCTCTTGCTGACCGCTTCCACGATGCGTCCGAGCGCGAGGTCGTTGTCCGCCACGGCGGCGCGCGGCGTCGGATACCCCTCACGCGCGCCAACGGTGTGGTCGTTGGGCAGGAGCATGATCGTGAAGTTCGGCAGCTCGCCGTTCTCCTCGAACGCCTCGAGCTCGCGGATGAACTCGCGCGCTCGATACACGTCCTGCACCTTGCCGGGGAAACCCACGTACGTCGGGCACAGGTACGGCTCGAGCGTGTGCAGCTCCGTCGTCGCCCTGATGCTCACCTCACTCGTGTCGTTCAGGTAGTCGTTGTAGATGTCGGTCCATGTCGCGCCGGACGGCTCGATCTTCGCCTGCACGAACTCGCCGTAGTCGCGGAACGTCAGCCCCGCCCGCAGGACGGCGTCCCATATGAAGCCCGACGACGCGTACGCAAGAGCGTCGTCGCCGTCGTACGGGTAACTCCGCACGAAACCGCCGTAGCTCTTCTCCAGGTAGTCCGTGACGTACCCCTCGTCGGTCCACTGATGCCCGTCGGCGCTCAACGTGCCGTTGCAGTAGAAGTTGTCGAGCAGCACGAACTGCTCCGCCAACGCATGATGGTTGGGCGTCACCTCGCGAGGGAACGTGCACAGCGAAGGATCGCCGTCCCCCTGTTCCATGTCGCCGAATACCTGGTCGTAAGTCCGGTTCTCCTTGATGATGTAGATGACGTGCCGGAACACGGACGTCTCGCCCGGCCGAGTCGGCACAGGGACGACGCGCGCCGGCGCCGCGGTCGGGTCCATCGCGCGCAGCATCGACGGCAAGCGCATGTTGGCGGCCGCCGTCAGCGTGTGTTGCGCTAGTTCTTCCTCGGAAGGCGTCGCGATGAACGTCACGGTCCCCATGTAGTCGTGGGTGTTGTAACCGTGCTCACGCCGAACGGCGCGACTGCCGATGCCCTTCGTGTTTGCGACGAAGAGCGTCCCGCCGTCGCGCGAGATTGCCAGCGCGCCGGGGTACCAGCCTGTCGGGATGAGACCCAGAACCGTCTCGTCTGCGACGTCGATCACCGCGACCGCGTTATTCCCACCGTTCGCGACGTACAGGGTCGCGCCGTCCGGCGACACCGCGAGAGCGTTCGGCGCGCTACCAAAAGGCAACTCCGGAAGCGGCTTGGCGCCCAACCGGCCGACGACCGTGCCCGCCGCCGTTTCGATGACGGAGACGGTGTCGCTGTTCGCGTTTGCGACGTAGAGCCGCGTACCGTCGGGTGACACGGCCATGCCGCTGGGATGTAAATCCACGTCGATCTCGGCTGCGACGGACCGCGTCGCAAGGTCGATCACGGACACTGTGCCGGAGGACGCCACGCCCGTCTCAGGATCGACGACGGCGCGACTGCCGGACGTCGGCCCTGTCGTGTCGCCGTCCACGGGCTGTCGCCCTCCCCAATTCGTGACGTACAGTTTTCCGCCGACCAGCAGCGCCGTGTACGGCGCGATGCCGACGGCGATCTCCGTCTCAGTCTCGCCAGACGTGAGATCCACGACGGCCACGCTGTTGTTCCTGCTCAGCGCAACGTACGCGACCCCGGCGTCCTCGTCGACCGCGAATCCCGACGGGGCCGGTGATCCGCCGACGGCCGGCGCGGGCATTGCGAACTCGTCCGCCCAATCGAACGTGCCGTCCGCCTGCCTCGCCGCGGATCGGAGCGTGCCGTCCGTGCTGGTCGTCCACACCTTCGACCCATCGCGCGACCACGCCACGCCGGTCCAGGACGCCCCGCCCTTGGGTAGACGCAGCTTCTGCGCGATCTCCCGCGTGGCGGCGTCTATCAGCACGATCTCATTACGATTCTTAACCGCGAGGACCGTCTCATCCGGGCTGAGTGCGAGGTCGACGGGCCTCCCCTCGAACGCCACGCTTTCACCCGCCGGGTCGATCCGCTGGGTCGTGGCGACGACGAACGTGCCGTCGTCCTGCGGCCCCACGACGGCCTTATGGAACGCGACATCCGGCTCCAGTTGCAGCACGTCTCCCGCGAGCCCGCTGGCGGCATGCGACGACACCGTCGGCGCCTTCCCGCCGCACCCGATGGCAACGGCGACGACCACGGTCAAGGCAAGGAATCTGATTCGCATCGGCTTCTCCATCCCATGTGCGCCGCGCCAGCGCTACGACATGCCGTCCGCGATGTCCAGGAACTCGTCCACCAACGTACAGAAGAAATCACCGAGATCCTCACGCAAGGCTACCGGCACGTCGGCTACGAGCACCCCGTACGAAACGACGTGGTGCGCGATGCACGCCCGCTGTGCGAGCTCCCACGCCTCGCGCAGTCGAGGCAGCGGCTCGACGTCGGTCCACGCCTCGAGTGTGGCCTCTCGGATCTGCTCCCGAGCGCGTGCGTCGCTCATGCGATACGGCAGCAGCCCGTCCATGAACGGGTGCGACACACACGCGTCCGTCCAGTCGAAGATGACAAACGACCCGCTGTGCGCAGCGACGTTCCCCATGTGCAGGTCGCCGTGTACGAGTGAGTCGGGTACCGCATAGCCGCGCAGGGCGTCGCACACGCGCGGGACGACATCGGTTGCCGCGGCAAGACGCCGCGACGCGCCGTCTGGGAGGGCTGCCAGCGCCACCGTGTTGCGCAGGAGGTCGGCAAACTGGTCAGGCAGCGTGTCGAGCCGACGGTCCCGGCATCCGGCCGCCAACAATTCACCCAGGTGATCCGCCGCAGACCGTTGCATAGCCGACCACTGGCGGAACGTGCCGACGATGTCAGCCACTGGGCCGTCCCCGCCGACCGGATTGCCGAAGTCCGAAGTGAGCATCCAGCCACGTGCCTCGTCAACGGCGAGCACGTCCGGTACCCGGCCGGGGAATAGAGGGCCGAGGCGCCGCGTGAGGCTCGGTTCGTTGACGAACAAGTCCATGTCCGCTGTGGCCTTGAAATAGACGGGGCCTTCCGCAGTGGGTATCCGCAGGACACACGACAGCGCCCACATGCGCGCTTCCTCGATGCTCCCGATGGTCTCCATGCCTTCGGCCGCAAGCTGCGCGCGCGCCCACTCCTCGGCCTGTATGCGCCATCCATCCTCGTACCACGGTGGACGTTCCGCCGGGCGCGTTGCGCCAGCGCGCGATATGCCCAAGGATCAGCACTCCAAGTGAGCGGCGTGAGGCGGCCGCGCCGACAGTACGTGAGTGTGTGCATCTCTACAACCGCATGCGCCAACTGGAGGCATCATGCCGGACATCTTCACGGCGGACGAGCGGCGCGAGATCCACGAAGCCTACTTCGACGCCATGAGCGACCCTCGCCCCTACGTCCCCGACACATTGGGCGACTGGCAGGACCGCGCCGCACTCGTTCGGCCCGCCTTGGCCGGCGTCCTCGGCCTCGATCCTCTCCCCGACCGCGCGCCGCTCGACATGCGCGTCACCGGATCGCGCGAGTGCGACGGCTACCGCATCGACCGTATCGCGTACCAGACCTGGCCCGGGTTCTACGCGACCGGATGGCTGTATCGCCCGACGGTCATTGACGACCCGGCCCCCGCAGTCCTGAATCCACACGGGCACTGGGAAGATGGCGCGCGAAACGCCACCGTCCAGGCGCGTCTCATCGGCCTCGCGCGGCGCGGCTACGTGGCCCTCGCCGTCGACTCGCTGCACGTCACGGACTTCCCCATCGGCCTGAGTTCCATGACCGTGATGACCTGGAACAACATCCGGGGTGTCGACCTGCTACAGTCGCTGCCGGACGTGGACGCCGGCCGCGTCGGCTGCACCGGCGCATCGGGCGGCGGCCAGCAGACGATGTACGCCGCCGCCCTGGACGACCGGATCACGGCGACCGTCAACGTCTGTCTCGTAACCAACTTCAAGAAGATCCTGTTCTCCGACGAGCGCACGCACTGCATCTGCAACCACGTCCCGAGTCTCATGGCGCTGACCGACGAGCCCGAGATATGCGGCCTCATCGCGCCAAGGCCGAGCCTGTACCTGTGCGTCACGGGCGACTGGACGGCGGACTTCCCGAAGGACGAATACCCCGACATGCAGCGTCTCTACGACCTGCACGGCGCGACAGACGCGATCGACGTCGAGCAATGGGACTGCGGCCACGACTACCACGCCGACATGCGTTCCCGCATGTACGACTGGTTCGCCCACCACCTTGGCGGCGCGCCGGACGCCAGCGTGAGCGGCGAACGAGATGAGGACATCCTGGACGCTGGCGACCTCGAGGCCCTGGACGCGCCCGTCGACGGCGCACGACCATGGGCCGAGTTTCCCGCGTATTACCGCGAGCAGCACGCCGGGAGGAAAGGCCCGCTGACGGGAGACGCGGTGCGCGAACTGCTCGGGCGGGACCTCGGCGCCATCTCGCTGCCGGCCGCCTGGTATGCCCGGCGCTCTGAAGGTGATGCGGTACTGGCCGGGTCGACGGGCATTCCGCTGCCTTTCGTCGAGCATAGCCATGCGGGATCCGCGTGCAGGGGGCTCGCCGTGCTCCTCCACCCAGAGGGACGCGAAGGCGTGGACGGCGACGACGTGAGCGCCCTGCAGAACGCCGGATGGGACGTCCTCATCGCCGATGTCCGCCTGTACGGGGAATTGGCCATTCGGTGGGACCTCAACGCTACCGTGTGGGGGCGCCCGATCATTGGCATGGCCGTGGACGATGTCCGAGCCCTGTTAGACACGCGTCCCAACGCGCGCGCGCAGGTCGCCTGCGTGGGGTTCGGCGATATTGGCTGGGTGGCGATCTGCGCGGGCCTGACGGACGACCGAATCACACGCGTCGTCGCCCCGGACCTGAGCCATGCGCACGTGAGCGACGCGGCGTCGACATCGCTACCCAACCTGCTACGCCATGGGTCCCCCGCGGAGTTGGTGGCTCTCTGCGGCGTCGATCTGTTTACCGGGGCGCTCAACGGGTGGGTTGCAGCGCTGACATAGCCGTCGGCCTACGCGAAGTCATGCATGTCGTCTCGGGACGACCCCTGGTCCAGTTCCTCCATCGTCCCGACGACATCGGCGATTGCCGCGGCCTGCTGCTCCATATTCAGGGAGATGCCCTGCACGCTCTCCGACAGGCTACGGACGGAGGCCGCGAGCCCGTGGAACGCCGCGCCCGCGCCCTCGACGTGAGCGACCTCCTGCTCGACCGTGCGCGCGCCGCTCTCCACCGTCTCAGCGGCGTCATCAGCGGCCTGCTGTACGCTCTGGATGATGTCGCTGATCTCGCCGGCGGCAGAGCGGCTTTCGTCGGCCAGGTCGCGGATTCGCGTGGCTATGACGGTGAACGCCGCCCCTTGCGCCCCCGCGCGGACCGCCTCCACCTTCGCGTTAAGCGCGAGCAGGTTGGTCTCCTCGGCGAGGTTCCCGACCGCCTCCGTGACGCGTCTGATTTGAGCCGTCTGGTCCGTGAGCCGGCCCATCTCCGCGCCGACCTGCTCCATATTGGCGCGCAAGTGGCCCATGCCCTCGAGGGCCTGACGCAGGACACTGCTTCCGTCGTCGGCGGCCCGGAGGGCGTCGTTCGCTTCGGCTGCCGCACTTTCGGCCTGCTCTGCCGAATGCTGCGAGGAACTGCGCAGCTCCTGCATGGCAGTGGACGTGCTTGTCACCGACCGGGCGATCTTCTCCGCCATCGTCCCGACATACGTCTCCATGGCGAGTTGCGCGTCGATAAAGATGATCCGTACGAGGGCAGTGAGGGTGCGGGTGTAACGACGCAGCGAGAACTTGCTGCTGAGCCAGAAGCGACGCCGCAGCCTGCTGACGATCTCGTGAAAGAAGACCGGATAGGCGCCCAGGTACCATTTCGGCCCCAGGTCAATCCGCTCGTGCACGACGCCGACGTGCAGCCTACCCTCGAAGTAGTCTTCTCCGTAGTCGCCACGCACCAGCCCGAGAAGGTACTCCTTCTGTGTTCGCTGGAGCCGACTTATGACAGATTCGCCGCCGATCTTTTCGCGGATCATGTCGAAGGTGAGAATGTGCTCGTAGAAGTCCTTCACGATCCCGTCGACGTTCTGCTCCATGAAGGAGCGTATCGCCATGAGATCCTGGACATCCCGCTCCGAAAGCTGAGAATACTGCTTCCGGACCTCGCGCTCGCGGGCGTCTACGCCGAAGCGTTCACCCAGTTCCATCGCGTAGTCTCCTCACCGTCTACCCCACATCCGCCGCTACACGTAGGCCGCCGGCGCAGCCCCAGGCAAATCGAACCCGACCTTGACGCCACCGTCCTCGGCGTTCTCGGCCCACACCTGCCCGCCATGGGCGTTCACGACCTTCCTGGCGATGGCGAGACCGGTGCGGACGCCTGCCTCAATGTCCAAGGCCTCGTCGTTCGCGTATAGCCGGCCCAGCGCTTCGGCCGACATCTCCGGGCCCGAGTCACACACGGCGAGCGTCAACTGCTGGGCCGCGCCCTCGACCTTGACGACAACGCTCTGCCCCGATCCGGCGCGGCCCATGGCGAACACGATGAGCGCGTTCACAGCTTGCTCGACCTTGACGCCGTCCACGATGGCGTTTGCGGGCGTCGGCGGCCGCTGGAACTGCACCTCGACGCCCTCGCCCTCGCCCCTGAGGCGGTGCAACACGACGGCGTTATCGACGATGTCGCTCAGGTTCGCGGGCCGCGTGTCGAGATGCAGTTCGCTCTCCTCAATCGCGCGCGCGTCCAGTTGGCCGTCGACAGTCTGCTGGATGATCTCCGCGCTCAGGCGGACGCGTTCGACCAGGTTCGTCTGCGCCGGGTTCAAATCCCCCGACGCGCTGCCCTGTAGCAGCTTCACGGCAGCGAGGATGTCGCTCAGGGGGCTTCGCACCTCGACCGCCGCAACCCCGAGGAGTTCGTTCTTCCTGTCGTTGAGCCGTTGGAGCTCGTCGTTCTGCGTGGAGACGTTCGCGTAGAGCGCGAGCAGGAAGTTGATCGTATGCTGCTGGCTCGTGCGCACCGCGTAGGGCGTGCCGGCGAAGACGACGCTTTCCTCCGGCCGATCCGAAAGCCGCGTGTCCTGGCGATCCGCGGCGAGACGCTCCTCAATGCGCGCTAGAAGCGCCTCCCCGTCGTACGGCTTCGTGATGTACGTGTCGGCGCCCGCCGCGATGGCCCGGATAAGATCCGACGGCGTGGCCAGCGACGTGACCATGATTATCGGGATCGAGCACAGTTCCGGGTCGTCCTTGACGGCGTGGCAGAAGGCGATGCCGTCCATCTCGGGCATTTCGATATCCGAGATGATGATATCCGGCGCGGCTGTCCGTACAGCCGCCAACGCTTCCGCGCCGTTCACGGCCGCGGTGACGTCGTAGCCCGCTTCGCGGAGCGTCCGCCCCAGCAGGAGCGCCTGTACGCGACTGTCCTCGGCAAAGAGTACCTTTGGTGCGTCTTGTCCGCTCATATCGTTCTCCCTTACGACACCGGCAATTCGACGTGGAACGTGGAACCTGTGCCCACTTCGCTTTCCACCCAGATGCGACCACGATGACCCGAGACGATTCGCTTCGAGATGGCCAAACCGAGGCCAGTGCTCTTCTCGCCCTCGGTCGCCTGCACGCTGGTCTGCTGGAACGGCGTGAACAGCTCGGCCTGCTCGTCCGCCGGGATGCCCTGCCCCTCATCCCTGACGGACAGGCGGACATGGCCTTCCGAGAACGCTACGAGGACATCAACGCGCGTCCCCGGATGCGAATACTTGATAGCGTTCGACAGGAGGTTGTTCAGCACCTGCTCCATCTTCCCGGCGTCCATCTCTATCGGCGCGAGGTCTGACGGCGGATCGAACGCGAGGGTGATGTTCTTCGCCTCGGCGACAACGCGATTCAGCGCAAGATTCCGCTGGACGAACTCCACCATGTCCGATGGCTGCATATCCAGCTGGAGCGTGCCGGATTCGATCTTCGTGATGTCCAGGAGCTCATCCACCAGACGAAGCATAAACTCGCTGTTCGCGCGGATTCGATCGATCAGCTTAGCCTGCTCCGCCACGACCTCGCCCAGCATGCCTCCTGTCAGGAGCGCGCTAAACTGCTCGATAACAAACAGAGGATTACGCATGTCGTGGGCGGCCATGCCCAGGAACTGGTTCTTCTGGTGGTTCAGCAGATCCAACTCATGGTTCTGGTCCACGACGTTCTCGTACGTCGCCAACAGGAAGTTCAGCGTGTACTGGGGATCGGCGGGCACCTCGTAAGATTCCCCCGCGAAGGAGACCGTGCAGGTCGCGCCCTCGCCAACGCGTTCGTGCCGAGTCCCCAGAAGCGCGTCCACGCGGCTAAGAAGCGCGTCGGGCTTGTACGGTTTGGTGATGTACGTGTCTGCTTCCGCCATGATGCCGCGCACCAGATCCCTGGGTGATGCGAGCACGGTGACCAGCATTACGGGGATTCCCGCGAGCGCTGGGTCGCCGCGGACGGCTTGGCACAGCTCACATCCGTCCATGTTCGGCATCTCGACATCGGAGATGACAAGCTCGAAGGGGGCTCCCCGTAGCGCCGCGAGGGCGTCGACTCCGTCGCTTGCCTCGGTCACTGCGTAACCCGCCTCCACGAGCGTGCGGCGCAAGATGGCGCGCTGCAGGCGACTGTCTTCCACCACGAGGATCGACCTGGCTTGCGCGTTCTGCATCAGCGCGTGACCTCCAGGAGGGTGTCTGCGATAGCATCGGGGGAGAGGACGTGTTTCGCGGCTCCGAGCGCGATCGCCGCTTTTGGCATACCGAACACCACGCTCGTCTCGGCGTTCTGAGCTAGTGTCAGCGCGCGGCCATCTGACAGCATCTTCATGCCTGCCGCGCCGTCCTGTCCCATGCCTGTCAGCAGGACTGCGACGCTCCTGTCACCGAAGGCCCGCGCGGCCGATTCGAACATCACGGTGATGGACGGTCGGTGCCCGTCGCGTTTGGGGCCGTCGCTTAGGCGCACGAGTCCAGTCGGCCCGAACTCCATGTGCGCGTTCTCCGGGGCCAGATAGACACAGCCGCATGTGGGTCGCTCACCTTGCCTGGCGACGCGAACGCTCAGGGGCACGGTCTTGTCCAGCCACGTTGCGAACGCGTCGAGGAATCCAGGGCTGATGTGCTGCGCCAGGCAGATGGGCAGCGGAAAGTCCGCGGGAAGGCGGCCGAGCAGCGTTTGGAGCGCTTGAGGGCCGCCCGTCGACGCGCCGATTAGCGCGATGCTATGTCCGCTGCGGCGGGCGCCCGACGGTGTACTCCCCACGATCGGGGGCCCGGATGGCGTGGGCTCCCGAGGGGCCTGTGTGGCCGTCCCGCCCGAGCCGCCTGCGCGCGACTGTCGGCGGAATACGTACACCTTCGACAGCACGCGAATCTTCTGTGCGAGCTCGCGCCGGATACGGTCCTCTTCGCCCGGCGTCGGCGACGGCTTCGGGAAGAAATCCAGCGCCCCGGCCTGCAGGATTGGGAACGCCGATTCGGGATCGTCCACGACCGAGCTGATCGCCAGTATCGGCGTCGGCTGTGTCCCCATGATCTGCTTGGTGAGTTCCAGCCCGTCCATCTCCGGCATCATGTAGTCGGTGCATACGACGTCCGGCAGGTGCTCCGCGATGAGCCTGAGAGCCTCCTTCCCGCCGGCCGCCGTCGCGACAACATCCACTCCCGGCATCGGGTCGATGAGCCGTCGGAGGATCACCAGGTCGAGCGGCGAGTCGTCGACCAGAAGAACGCGGATCGCCGGCGCGCTCATATGAGGCGCTCCAGCGTGTCCAGCAATACTCTCTGGTCGAATCCACCCTTGGTAATGTACGCGTTCGCGCCGGCGTCGGCGCCGCGCGCCCGATCCTCGTCGGACGCCAAGGACGTCAGCAGCACGATCGGCAGATCCTCATGGTCCGGGTTCTGCCGCACCGTGCGCGTCAAGCCGATGCCGTCGAGGTTCGGCATCTCCACATCCGATACGAGAGCATCCACGGTGTTCGCGGCGAGCTTCTCCAAAGCGTCGGCGCCATCGACGCTCACGATCACCTCATAGCCCGCGCCGCCCAACACGCGGGCGATCTGTGTGCGCGTCGTGATGGAATCCTCGGCGACGAGAATCGTGGTCTTCTGGTCGGCCGCGGGCGCCATCTCGGCGGGATCGGGGAGGGCCGCCGCGCCCGCGCGCGCTCGGCTGTGCACGCTCGCGAGAAGGTCCATCGCGTTCAGGACAAAGCACACCTTGCCGGAGGGCAGGATCGTCGAACCGGCGACGTTGCGCACGCGTTTCAGGAGAGACTCCCGGGTCGTGAGCAACACTTCCTGGATACCTTCGATGTCGTCCACGAACAGCCCGAACGCCTGTTCGTTCACGCGTACGACCACGCACGGGCGTCCCTCGGACGACGGGACGGCGGACCCGCTCGGGTCGAGCTCAAGCAGGCCGCCCAGAGGGGCTAGTGGAAGCGCCTCTCCCGCGATGTCGATCGTGCCCTGAGACTCGATGAGCGAGATGTCGTCAGGCGACACGAGCCTCACGCAACTGACCGTGTCCATCGGGAACGCCGCGTGTATCCCGCTCACGCGCACGACGAGCACGCGGGAGGTGGCAAGCGTCACCGGAAGCTGGATGCGGAAACGCGATCCCTCGCCAGGGGTGGATTGCACGCCGACGGTACCGCGCAGGCTGTCAATCGCGCTACGCACCACGTCCAAACCTACGCCACGTCCCGACAGGTCCGTGATGACGGTGCTCGTCGAGAACCCGGGCGCGAATATGAGCTCGCGGATCTGCTCCTCAGACAGGGCTTCGAGATCTTCGGCGGTCATCAGTCCACGCTCGAGGGCCTTGCGCGCCACGGCGTCGCTGTCGATGCCGCCGCCGTCGTCGATGACATCTATCGTCACGCGTGTCGCGGACTGCGATGCGCGGAGGGTGATGGACCCCACACGCGGCTTCCCGGCCGCCTCTCGCCGATCGCCAGACTCAATGCCGTGGTCCGCCGAGTTGCGGATCAGATGCATCAGAGGGTCCTTCAGCTGCTCGATGATGCGCTTATCCACCGTCGTCTCGGCGCCCTCGATGGTCAGGTCGAGTTCCTTGTCCTGCGTGTGCGAGATGTCCCGAATCATCCTGGGGAACAGACCAAACACGGTCGACAGAGGCAACAGCGATGCGGACCGGATTCCCTCCTCGATGCGGGACACGACTTTGTCGAG
>NYZG01000370.1 GCA_002687025.1 Candidatus Poribacteria bacterium | reverse complement strand
GGCGGTCGCCTTCTGGAAATCCTCCATCTGCCAGATGAGGTCGCGCAACGGATAGCGGAGCATCGTCGCGTAGTGCAGCACCAGGTAGACCGTACCGATCGTGAATGCGCCGCTCCGGTAGAGAAGCACGCTCACGGCCAGCGCCGACGCCGTGCTGAGCGTGAAGAGCGAGTCCGTCGCGACGCCCATCGTGTGCCCGCGCATCTCCGCCTTCTTGACGGAGCCGAATAGCTTCCGGTTCACCGCGTGCATACGGTTCATCGCGTAGGCGACGCCGCCGTTCGTGCGGATGTCTTCAATGCCGCCCAGTCGCTCCTCGACGAGGCCGAACAGTTCCGAGAAGCCCTCGCGCTCCGCCTTGAACGCGGGGACGGCGAAGTGTCGAAGCCGGAGCATCAGCAAGACGGCGGCGCCGGCGAACACCGCCAGACCCAGGCCGAGCCGCCAATCCTCGCGGGCGATCAGCGCAAGCTGGCCGATCAGCAGGAGGCCGCTGCCGACGACGCGTATCGTGAACTGGGAGAAGAACCCCGCGATCGCCGTCACGTCACCGTCCACTCGTTCGATCATCGCGCCCGGCGTCGTTTCGTTGTGGAAACCCATGTCAAGGCGCAGACAGTGGCCGGCGAGGTCGCGTCGCATGTCGTTCGTCGCGCGCCACCCGACGTCCTCGGTCACGTAGTGCCCGACGGTAGTCACGATCTGCCGCAGGAGGCCGCCGCCAAGATACACGGCCCCCGCGAGCAGCAGATTCTGGACCGGGCCGCCGCTCTTCGCCGTGTCGATGAAGTACCGGATGATCTGCGGGCCCACCAGCGATAGCGCAGTACCGCCGAGGAGCAGCGCGCACAGGGCCGCGAACCGCCCGGCGCGTGGCCGCAGATAGCGAGTCAGAAGTGACGTGTTGCCGCGTATCGACATATCCGGCGAAGTCCTGTGCGACGGGCGCGTACCGCACACGCCCTATCTACACGGGCTCGGATGCACTGTGCGCCGCCGCCCGAGCACGACGAAGCCGCGCGGCATATGCCGCGCGGCCGTGGTTGGTCGCTGATATGCCGGCGGCGGCCGGCTAGTCGGCGTCGATGGCTATCTGCCGCGATCGGTGGCTGTCGGCCTTGGGGAGATGGACCGTCAGCACCCCGTCGGTGAAGGTCGCGTTCGCCTCGTCGGCGTTGACGTGGGACGGCAGGGCCAGGCTGCGCCGGAACTTCCCGTAGTGCCGTTCCGAGTAGTATACGGTCTCCTTCTCGTAGGTCTCCTCGGCTTCGGCCGCGGCGCCCCCCTTCTCCCCTTCGATCGTAAGGACGTTCTCGCGCACGTTCAGCTCGATGTCACCCTCGGTCAGTCCGGGCAACTCCGCGCTTACCGTGAGGGCGTCTTCGGTTTCGCGCACGTCCACACGGGGACTCCAGGTTTGGCGCCTGGCCGGCGAGGCGAACGCGGGGACCACGCTATCGAGAACGCGCTCGAACTGAGCGAGGGGATCGGTCAGTCGTCGTGGCGTGAAACGTACCAGAGCCATGTTTCCACTCCCTTTCATGGAGATGTGATGCAGTCAAGGGAGTGGGCTTTCGGTAACTCCCCGCGGGCCACTCGGCCCGTCGCTGTCGCCATCTCCGCGACTGACGGACTATGTGCAACCGCCATGCCAACGAAGGCGCGGCGGGGTCGTGACGCCCCAAGGCAGTGGGAGGCCGCGCGTACCCACGGCCGTCGGATCGCCATTTTCACTGGGCTCCACCGACATCGCGTGACGGGGCGCCGCATCGGCAGTCCCGCAGGGCCGACGTCGCAACGCCGCGGATCGGCGTCGTGCGACGCGGCGCTGCAGCCTCCGACTATGTCAATATGGCACGCCACGCAGACATGGCTTACCTGGGCGCCAGGCGAGGCCAGCGAATCTCGATGCCCTGCGCAGCGATGAAGCGTTGGAAGTCGCGCAGTCGCGCTTCGTCGTTGCGCACCGCGCGGGGCGCGTGGCCGGTGTCGAGACAGTGCGCGACGAGCATCCCCGCGGACTCGCCGATGTTCCACTCGACGGGGTGCAGCCTGTAACACCCGTTGGTGATGTGCGTGACACCCAGGTTCTTACACGCGGGAATCAGGTTCTCGACGCGCTGGTGGATCAGTGACCCGAGGGGGATTTCGAACGGCAGGCTGCTGACGTCGATGTAGTTGTCGCCGCCGCTGCTCGGGTGCAGGTCGATTCTGTAGCTGCCGACGCCTACGGAATCGTCGAACTGGGCCGCGGCGACGTCCTCGCGCGGGGCTCCGGTGGCGGCCATGCGCGCCTCCGTCCCGACGTGCTCCTCGGCGACGGTGAACTCGGCCCTGATGCGGCGCGACTCGCGCACGTACGGGTACTTCGCCAGCCCGTCCGCCGTGCCGACGATGTCCGGCCGAAGTCGCAGCCCCTTCCACCCCTGGCCGCCATCGGATCGCGGCGCCTCGGTCTGTAGCCAGTAGAGCAGCGAGAGACTGAGCTGCTTGCCGCGCTGTCGATGCGTTTCCGCCTCGTCGTCGGACACCTCCATGATGTTTCCGAGCCAGTAGTCGTTCATGGGCCAGTTCACGAGGCACACGTCGCTGTCGAACGCGCCTTCCGCGAAGTTCCGGCGGCCGACGATGCGTCGGTATCGCCACAGGCCGCTCGCCGCGTCGACGCTCTCACGTGGCGGGTCGAATACGTATTGGCGCGGCTCGAGGGTGATCGGGTGCGAGGCCTGCAGGGCCAATTGCCGGCCGGTCCATGCGGGCGTGAGATCGGGCGTGTAGGCGCGCCAGAAGTCGTAGTCGCGCGGCCTGTCGATGGTGTGGTCCTCGCCGTCCATGTAGTCCATCGCGAAGCAGTACGTGAACGCCTGATGGTTGTCGGGCTGGTATTCGTCGGGAGCGTGCATCTCGCCCGTGTCCGCCTGGGCCTCGGCGCCGACGACGTACTCGGCGCCGGTCATGGGCAGCAGGTCGCCCAGCTCCGTGGCGTCGATGATGTAT
The DNA here is from genome assembly GCA_002687025.1 of Candidatus Poribacteria bacterium. Classification (GTDB taxonomy): domain Bacteria; phylum Poribacteria; class WGA-4E. The sequence continues at coordinate 4,691 of NYZG01000370.1, read as the reverse complement.
GGCGCGTGGAGGACGACGTCGGCGTCGTCGCGCAGGTTGCGCACCGTGACGGCGCGCACTGAGTCGCCGTCGGCGTGGCCCTGGACGGCGCGGTGTTCGAGCAGCAGAGCCACGCGGCCACTGCTGACGTGCGGCGCCAGCATGTCCCGCAAGACTGCCAGCGCGACGCGCGGCTCGTGACAGAGGCGGGACACACCGCCGTTTCCCGGGTTGAGATGCGGCGACCTCGCGGCGGCCCCTGTCACGGGATAGTTGTGCCGGTAGTAGTCGCGCACCCGCGTGCGGAACTCCCGGTAGGCGCGCGTGGCCCCGAACTGCTCGATCCACGGGTGCTCGTCTGGTGGCACGGCCTGCTGTGTGAGCTGGCCTCCGATCCAGTCGGTTTCCTCCGTCATCACGACACGGCGGCCATTCCGCGCTAGCGCGAGCGCCGCGGCGCACCCTCCCGTGCCGCCGCCGATGATGACCGCGTCCGCTCGTAGCTCTGTCGACGTCCCGTCGGCGCTCGCGCGTTCTGACATGCTCATCTCCCGGCGTCGTGTCGGCCGTCGTACCTCGCTCGCACCGCGCCGAGTGTAGCACCCCCGCGCGCCGCCGCCGAGAGGCCGGTCGGTTGCCCGACGTCGCGCCAGTAGGTATCGTGTCACCACTCAACGAGGGAGGGGTAGGCATGGACCCGCGGCTCATCGCCAATTACGACTGCGTGACGGGTGAGAATCCGCTCTGGCACCCGCTCGAAAAGCGCGTCTACTGGACGGACATTCCCACCGGACGGATGTTTCGATACGAGCCCGCCACCGGCGAGCATGAGCAGTGCTACGAAGGACCGAAAGTGGGCGGATTCACCGTACAGCCAGACGGCGCGCTTCTCCTGTTTATGGCGCGTGGCGCGGTCGCGCTGTGGCGGGACGGGGACCTCACGACGGTTATCGAGGAGATCCCCGAGGAGCGCGAATCACGGTTCAACGACGTGATCGCCGACCCGGCCGGGCGCGTGTTCTGCGGGACAATGCCATCGCCCGGCCGGCTGGGAAGCCTGTACCGACTGGACCTCGACGGATCCATCACCCCGGTCGCAGAGGGCGTCCGCTGCTCGAACGGCATGGCGTTCACGGCCGATCACACGACGATGTACCACACAGATTCCGGCGTGCGACGCATCTACGCGTACGACTACGACGCAGCCACCGGCGGGCTCAGCGGCAGGCGCGTCATCGTCGAGACCCCGGACGGCGACGGGGTCCCCGACGGCATGACTCTCGACGCGGCGGGCGACATGTGGTCGGCGAGATGGGACGGATACCGACTCCACAAGTACACGGCGGCCGGCGCCGAACTCAAAGGCATCGACTTCCCGACCAGGAAGGTGTCCAGCGTCACCTTCGGCGGGGCCGACTACACGGACATGTACGTCACGACGGCAGGTGGGGACGACAAGGCGGCCAATGGCGAATTCGCCGGTGGGCTGTTCCATCTCAACATCGGCGTCAAAGGCGTTCCGGAGTTCTACTCACGCGTCGCGGAATAGGCGGACACATGCGGATTCTCTACATCGATCTGGACTCGACGCGGCCGGACCACCTGGGGTGCTACGGCTACCACCGCGACACGAGCCCGAACATTGACGGCGTCGCCGCCGACGGCGTCCGCTTCGAGAACTTCTATGCCACGGACGTGCCGTGTCTCCCTAGCCGCAGCGCGCTGTTTACCGGGCGCTTCGGCATACACACAGGCGTCGTAGGCCACGGAGGAACGGCTGCCGACCCGTTCGTGGAGGGGTACGGCCGGGCGTTCCGGTCTGCGCTGGGTCAGACGTCCTGGATGGCGCGGCTGCGGCGGGCGGGCTACCACACCGTGACGGTGAGCCCGTTCGGCGAGAGACACTCGGCTTGGCATTGGTACGCGGGGTTCTCCGAGGTCTACAACCCAGGCAAGGGCGGCAACGAACGCGCCGGCGAAGTGTCGCCGATCGCGTTGGACTGGCTGCGGCGTCGCGGCCGCGAGGACAACTGGTTCCTGCACGTCAACTTCTGGGATCCCCACACGCCCTACCGCACGCCCGAAGCATACGGCGAGCCGTTCGCGGACGACCCTACGCCCGCGTGGCTTACCGAGGAGGTGCGACAGGAGCACTGGGCGCGCCCGGGGGCGCACTCGGCGCAGGAGATGACGCACTTCGTGCCGCGACCCGAGGTGGAGGAGCGCTATCCGCGCCAGCCCATCGACGCGTCGTCCATGGACCAGGTGCGTCGGATGTTCGACGGCTACGACACCGGCGTGCGGTACGCCGACGAACACCTCGGCCGACTGCTGAACGAGTTAGCGGACATCGGCGTCCTTGAAGACACCGCGATCGTCATCTCCGCCGACCACGGCGAGTGTCTGGGCGAACTGAACGTGTACGGCGACCATCACACCGCTGACGATATCATCACACGCGTGCCGCTCATCGTCCGGTGGCCGGGCGTCACGTCCCGTGGCGTCAACGACGGCCTGCACTACAACGTGGACCTCGCCGCGACGGTCGCCGAACTCGTCGAGGGCGAGGCAGCGGACATATGGGACGGCGCCAGCTTCGCTGACGATTTGCATTCGGGAGTTTCCGGCGGCCGGGATCACCTGGTCCTCAGCACGGGCGCGTGGACGTGCCAACGCTCCGTCCGCTTCGACGACCACATCGCGATCCGCACGTACCACGACGGCTACCGTGGCTACCCCGATGTCATGGTGTACGACGTCAAAGCCGACCCGCACGAGCAGCACGACCTCGCCGACAGCCGGCCCGACCTTGTCGGCACAGGTCTGTCCCTGCTGGACGAATGGCACGGGGAGCAGATGCGCATCGCCACGCATCACCACGACCCGATGCATACGGTCCTCGCCGAGGGCGGCCCGTTCCACACGCGCGGCCAGCTGCCAGGTTATGGGCGTCGGCTGAGGGAGACGGGAAGAGGGGAGTGGGCAGACCTGGCCGAGCGGAGACACCCGAAGGAATGCTGACGTCGGCCCATTACTCCTCGCCGTCGAGGCGCGGCAGGCGCACGAAGCGGGTAGTTTCATGCCGCGTCGATAGCGCTACCGTCAGGTCGAGGGGACGGTATCCGGGCGCGGCGATGCGGACACGTCGATCGCCTTTGGCGAGCCCAAACACGCTCAGCTCCGCCGAGTCGAAGGCGTGGCCGATGTAGATGTCGTCCACATAGACGCTGACATCGCTGGGCAGACCGACGCGACCCCACACGATGTTGAGGCGCGTCGGCGCCGCGATGCCGTCCGGGGCATCCAGCGTCACATGGGCGGGGAGACTGCCCACTGTCACGTGCCGCGTGGCGCCCAACCCGCTGAGCAGCGTCTTCCCGGCAGCGCGCACCTGCCCACTCCACCAGGAGACGAGATACACGCCGGGCGACAGTCCCGCCAGCGTCGCGCTGCGCGCCTCGGCGGCGAACGAATCCTCCGGCAGGCCGGCCGACCATTCCAGCGTGACCGGCCCGGCTGCGGCGCGGGTGATGTACGCCCTTAGGGACGGGTCGTCCGGCCGCGTCACAAAGGCGGCGTATTCGGGGCCCATCGCCATTAGCGTGAGCGTGCCGACGCCTGCGGGGTCGTCCGCCTGAGCAATCGCCAGAAGCGGCAAGGCCGCCGCCATGGCGACGAGGGCGAGCACGCGTCGACTATTGCGAGACACCGCTTGCCTCCCTGGCGTCTTCGGCCGCTGAGAAGCTGCCGACGCTCAGGCCGGTCGCGGCGTCGAGCAAGCGGAAGCTCCACTGCATCGGTGAGCTATTCGCGCCCGTGTCGACGGTGGACTCCAGTATGTGCGTCACGCCGGCAAGCCGTAGCTCGCGCCAGGGGTCGGCGAGGTGGGACGCGTGCGCGTGCTGCACGCGTTCGCGCGTTGGCGCCGCGGCGCTGTATAGGGCGGTCATGGGCTCGGCCACCGCGACACCGGCGCGCGTCAGCGCGGAGAGCAGCCCGTCCTGCGCGAGAATCGCGTCCGCGCGCCACTCGTCACGGTCGACATCGCGCGCCGGTAGCGCCACGATCGCCACGCGGGCTCCGGCGGGAATCCACGTGTACCAAGGCTGCGTCTCCAGGAGGAACTCGGCGCGGTCGTAGGCGGTCTCGGCCGCCGCGCCTGAGAATATCTCGCGCGCGGGCAGCGTGCGCGCCGACCACAGCGCCATGCCCGTCGCTGTGTCCACTAGGCGCGCGTAGAAGCCCGTCTCATCCGGCCGATAGAGCAAGAGCGACTCGACCTGCCCGTTGGCGCGGCGGAACTCGGCCCACGACGAATACGCCAGTCCGTCGGGCAATCCGAGGACGTCCGCCATCGCCCAGGGGGGCCGCACGAGCGGGCCTTCGCCCTTGTCGACCACGCGTATGCGAGCGCCGAGCCCGGCGACGATGGCGTCTTCCGTCACGTAGTCCCACGCGGACGGCGCTTCGCCATAGTCCCCGACCGGGGAGCGGACAACCATTGCCGTGCTGACGGGCGCGGTCACGGGCGCCAGCGCGGCGAGCTCGCTCAGTTCGCGGAACCGGCGCGGCAGCCGGGCCACCCATTCCTCGGCGGGCGTGGGCCGCTCGTCCGGCCTGATGCGGCGATGGCGGCGATCGATCACCTCGGCCACTATGACTCGCGCCATGAGGGCCCGTGCGTCTATTACGTCCGAAGGGGCCCCCGGAGC
>NYZG01000369.1 GCA_002687025.1 Candidatus Poribacteria bacterium | reverse complement strand
GATCAGGTCGAGCGCCAATATCTCAAGGAGAGGCGGTTTCTTCCCCGTCTCGCCCCTCGGGCCGCGATCGCCGTTCCGAGCATCGAGTACGTCGCCGACCTACCGGACGGACGGACGTTCATGGGGCATCGCGCGATCCATGGCGAGCCGCTCACGCGACGTGGCATCGATGCGATGTCGCGCGTGGCCCGCGACGCCGTCGTCGGCCAGATGGTGTGCTATCTTCGCGCCCTGCACGCGTTCCCCCTCAACGAGGCGCGGGAGATCGGCCTCCACGAGGGCCGCATGCGCGACCGGTACGAGGAGCTCGGCGAGGGCGCTCGTGAGCACGTGTTCCCCTCTATAAGCGCGGCTGCCCGCGCCGACTGCGCCACACTGTTCGAGCAGTTCCTCAGTGACGCGGGGAACTTCGCGTACCGGGCCGTGGTGATCCACAACGACCTCGGAGGCAGGCACGTGCTGATGGATGAGACGCCGCGGGTGGTGGGCATCATCGACTACGGCTCCGTGTGCATCGGCGATCCGACCTGCGACTTCCGCCCCGCGCTGTTCGATTTCGGCGAGGAGTTCACGCGCAAGTTCTTGGCCGAGTACGAGCACGACGATCCCGACCGGGCGGTGCGCAGCGCCTACTTCCACCGTGTCGCCGATGCAATCGATGGCTGGCTGGAGGGCGTCCGGGAAGACGCCGAGTGGAAAATCGACAATAAGCGCGCCGCTCTGAGCCACGCGCTGACAGCCTACAGGGAGCGGGCTAGGGCGTGACGGCCCAGCGCGATCGGTGTCAGCGCAGCCGGTTGATGCCGTCGAAGGCGGCGGTTTTATAGCACTCGGCCAGCGTCGGATAGTTGAACACTGTGTCCACGAAGTAGTCCACGGTACCCCCGAACGCGACCACGGCCTGACCGATGTGTATGAGTTCGCTGGCGCCCTCGCCGATGATGTGCACGCCCAGCAGCTCTCTGGTCTCCAGGTGGAACAACAGCTTGAGCAGCCCGGTCGTGTCGCCGAGTATCTCGCCGCGCGCGATCTCGCGATACTGCGCCTTCCCTACCTCGTACGGAACGCCCTCGTCGGTGAGTTCCTCTTCGGTGCGCCCGACCATGGCGATCTCGGGAATGGCGAAGACGCCGTATGGGAACAGCGCCGGGATGCTCCGGCACTCCTGACCGAAGGCGTGGCACGCGGCAAGGCGTCCCTGTTCCATCGACGTGGACGCCAGGCTCGGGAAGCCGACGACATCCCCGACCGCGTAGATGTTCGGGATTTCCGTGCGGTAGTCGTCGTCGACGTCGATGCGGCCGCGCGCGTCGGCGAACAGGCCCGCCGCGGGCAGATTCAGCCGCGCTGTGGCGCCCGTGCGGCCGATGCTGTAGAGGGCCTTCTCAGCGTTGATCTGTTTCCCGCTGTCCAGATGTATGCGCACGCGCTCCCCAAGCGTGGGGTCCTCGTACCGCTCGACGTCGTTCACGCCTTCGCCGAGCCTAAAGCTGCAGCGTCCCTGGCGCAGATGGTAGACCAACGCGTCGACGATCTCGTGGTCGACGAACTCGAGCAGTCGCGGCCGCTTGTCGATGACCGTGACGCGCACGCCCAGCGCCGTGAACATGCTCGCGTATTCGAGTCCGATGACGCCGCCGCCAACGACCGCGAGCGTGTGCGGCAGTTGGTCCAAGGTCAGGACGTCGTCGCTTGTGAAGATGCGCGCGCCGTCGAACGGTATGTGGTCATCGCGCGTTACCGTGGTGCCGACGGCGATGACGATCTTGTCACCGGTGATGTCCCGCCATCCAGAGCGTCCGATGAACCCAAGCCGAATCGTGTGGTCGTCCACGAACGACGCTTCCGCCTCGAGGACTTCCACCTCGTTTCGCATGAGCTGGTGGCGCATCACGTCGGCCTCGTGGCGGATCACGTGGTCGGCGCGGAAGAGGAGGTCCTCCATCGTGATGTGCTCTTTGACCGTGTAGGCGGCGCCGTACACCTCGTGCTCCCGGTACCCGGACAGGCGCATGACCGCCTCGCGTAGCGTCTTGCTCGGGATGGTGCCCGTGTTCACGCACACGCCGCCGACGACCGCCGTACGCTCGACGAGCCCGACGCGTTTTCCCAGCTTGGACGCCTGGATGGCGGCGCGGTGCCCCGCAGGCCCCGACCCGATGACGATCATGTCGTAGTCGAACTCAGGCATGAATCCCCCGCTGCAGCTCCGTCTCAGGCACGTGCGCACACAGAGTCTACCGTATGGGTAGGCCGCGAGTATTGGGTCGACACCCAGACGGACATCAGGCGCCGTTTCGACCGCGCACGCGGCCTGCCAGCGCGTCGAACGCGCGCCGCATCTCCTTGATCTGAGCGGCCGAAATCGTTCCCGCCTGCCGTGAGACTCGGTACGCGCCGGTATCCAGCGTCCCGGTGTCTAGCTCGTCGACGCCGCGTCGGATGACGCCACGGGCCTCGTCGGGCCGACCACTTTCGATGTGCGCCTCGGCCAATCCGAGGTAGATCGCGATGCGCGATGCGTTTACGTATAGGTAGGACAGCAGCGCGTCCTCCAGGAGTCCGACCGCCTCGGCCGGGCGGTCCAGTCGTCGCAGGAGCGACGCAAACTCGCAGTACGCGTCGGGGAAGTGAGGCTCACAGCTGATCGCGTGCGTGTAGTGCGCCACGGCTTCGGCGGAGCGACCGAGTTTCGATTCCGCACGCGCGAGATGGGCCGACAGGTAGCCGTCGTCGCGGAGCGTGTACGCCGCGCGTGACAGCGCCTTGTGCGCATCCGCGAACTTGCCCTCCTCGTACAGCGCGACGCCGCGGTTCTTGTAGAGCTGTGCCAGCAGGAGACCATGCAGGCGCTCGCGCAGTGGGGCGCCGCGCGCGCATTCCAGATATGCGTCGGTGATGTAGGCTCGGAGGCGGGAGTCGCTGAAGGCCATGAGGCCCTCTATGTCGCTGGCATCCAACTCGCGCGGATTCACGCGCGTGAAACATCCGATCGCCACCTGTATTGCCGACAGCACTCCTTTGATCCCGATCGAGTCGCGCGATCCGAAGACGCGGTCCGCGTAGTTGTAGACCGTCAGCAGGTGCCCCGGCTTGGCTCGCAACACGGCCTGGATGTCGGCGGAGTAGTTGGGCGAGCCGTAGGTCGCATACATGCCGCGTACGTACGGATCGGCCTCCCACCCGCGTATGGACTCCAGCTCTTTACGCGCCTGCTCTTGCTGTCCGCTACAGCCGACGAAGTACCATGCGCGGTCTATACGCTGCCTTCGGTCGTCGACGCCGAATCGCCTAAGACGGTTCCTCCGGCGCTCGCGGAAGTCGGCGTCGATCGTGTATACGTGCCTGTCCAGGAAAGCCTGGACCTGGTTCGTCCACGGCGCCTCCACACTCACGTAGCGGTGACCGGCTTCGGCGATCCGCCGGCGCTCGTCGTCGTGGTCGAGGTAGTAGCGAATCGAATCGGCGGCCTCATAGAACTCGTCGTAGTAGACAATGTGCTCGCCCTCGACCAACGGCCGGACGAGACCTTCCAGGCGATTGGGCCGCTTGGCGATCACCATGGCCCCGGCCGCCATGGCTTCGCCCACGCGGTAGGTCAGGTTCGGCGGCCCCTGGCCCGAGTGTTGGAACGCCATCTTGGAACGTTCGTATACCTGCATCATCTCGCGCAGAAAGACGCCCTGGAGTGCGCACACACGCACGCCGTCACGGGTCAGTCGCCTCAGCTTCTCCAGCTCCAGACACCGAAGCCGCGTGAGCGGCGGGGCGGAGTGCCCGACGAACGAGACGTCGATCTCGCGGTCGGAGAACCGAACCGGCGCCTGCGGCGTTAGCCAACTTGCCGTGAAGTAGTTGAAGCAGACCCAGTTGTCGTGCCCCGCCCGGCGGAAGCTCTCCTCGATCTCAGGGTAGGCCGTGCCCACGAGGTCGAAGCAGTACGCCAAGTGATGGTAGGCGTCCACGTTCTTGAATTCATCTTCCAGCCAGGCGACCGTGGGGACCGGACACTCCGCCAACCCACGCGGGAGGGACCCCGTGCTGGGTCGTAGGTAGAAGACCCAGTCGGGCTGCCCCCCGATCAGTCGAAAGATGTCAACCAACTCCGCGTCGAGGGCGACCGTCCTGTACGAGCACTCCGGGTCCACCTTCCGCCACGAATCGGCGGACCCGTAGTCACCTGCAGGCCCGACGCACACGACGTCGTGGCCCAGCTCCCTGAGTCCCCGCTCGAACGTGTGTAGGCAGGGCACGGGCGGGTAGGAATGCAACACAAGGACCCGGTCGCCAGGTCTCGGTCCACGGTCGCTGGCGTCGGGATGTGTCTCTGTGGATGGCGCCGTGCTATGCGGTCCTTGCTTATCTGACACCGTGCTCGCCCCAGCCTCACCGTCCGGTGGCGAGCGCGCCCGGCGTCCCCCACCAATGCACGACGTGCGCGCTCCACTATCGCCGCGCCGCTCGTGGGTGGCAAGCGCCTTTGAGCACGTCTGGGGCCAGGCGACTGTCGCAAGGCGACGAAACGATCGGAACGCGCGACAGGCGACAGGCTCAACGAGGCGGGGCCTACGCGCGATGCCACGGGCCGTGGACTGTGGTCGGAGCCGTCCAGGGCGCGCGCATCCGGCACAGCCACCTCATCCGCGGTTCACATATCGATAGAGTCTGTCCACAACGCGGAATCCAACCGACTCATATAGCCGAACGGCAGCAGTGCGGTCTGCGTCCGTGCGTACCACGGCGTGTCGCATGCCCCTCGCGAGCATGTGACGCAGCCCGGCGACGACGACCGCCCGCGCGAGTCCCCGTCGAACGTGCGCACGACGTGTCCCGACTCCCTCCAATTCGCCGATGCCGGTCACGGAATCCAGCACGACGACCGCGTGCGCGGCGATGTCGCCGGCTTCGGTGACGGCGACGAAGTCGGTCTCACCCAGGCCCCGCGGCCCGCGGAATTCGACCATGCGCCGCGCGGAGTCGACGAGCCATGGCGGCGCATCCGCCATGCCGGCGAACGCGTCGGCTGCCGCCCCCGCGCGTTCGACCAGTTCCGAGTCCGGCAGGAACGACCTGACCACGTAGCCGCTTGGGACATCGCCTGCTGGAAGCGGCCTGTCGAGCGGGCGAGCCATGTATGGGCCGAGGTAGACGTCTCGGCTGTACCCTCGCCTATCGAGGCGCCTGGTCATGACGCCATCGCTCTCATAGGCGCTCGTGACGATGCGACTCCCCGCACGGGCGCCGAGAGTCGTCTCGGCGTGCGTTGCGACGGCGCCCAGAAGGTCATCGCTGCGATCTCCGGGATGCGCGAGGAGCCCCCCACGAGTTCGGGGGCGCCACCCACTCGGGCCGAGAATCGTCCGGCGGGCACACACACGCGTAAGCGACGATGACCCCTGCGTCGCCCTTCCAGACAGCGTGGTCGGTGTCCGGGCCCATGAACAGGTCCAGATATGTCCCGAGCGCGGAGCTGCCCGCCGCCCAGTATGGCGGAAGTGGGCTCGACGCGCTGCGTCCGCTCAGGAAGTCGAGGATGACGGGCGCATCCGCCTTGCGTTCGATCGGCGCGTGTCTCAAATCTGTAGCTCTCCTCGCGGACACGTCCATGGCGCCGTTCGCGTCGGAACTGGCGGAGGGTTGGTAGCGGCTGATCCGCCAGACGGCACCCAGCCCGACGCAAGCTAAGCGCTGCAATACTCGCGGCCGGATGCATCAGGCGCGCCGGATGGGTGCGGCAGTCGCGTTTGACCCGGCGTTTTCCGGTCTGCGACGGCCCAAGACACCGCGACAGGTTGTAGCGTACTCTTACGCGATCGGCCTGCCCGACGTCGGGTATTGCACGGGCCGATCAGGGGCGGCCCGCCCCACTGACGACAGGGCATTCCCGAGCTGTGGGCCCACCGCCACGCTCCGCGTCAACGCCGTCCGCGGCCGGATTTGGCACCCGAGGCCGCGTCGTGGCCTCTTGACCAGCACGGCCGATTCATGTAATTAGCCTCTGTCAGCGCGGCTACGGGGCCGGGCGAAGGTCGGCATCGGGCGCGTGGGATGGTGGAGTTTTCCCGAGCACCCTCGGTTGTATCATCCACGGCTGGCCGCATTGAGCGCGGCCACATATCTCTTCTCGTCTCTCTGGAGGAATTGTATGCGTAGCAAGGCGCGACGGATGTTGTGCGTCCGCGTGAGCGCGGTGCTGCTGTTAGCCCTGGCGGCCCCGTACGCGTTCGCTCAGGACGGTTTGGACACCGGCGACACGGCCTGGATGATCGTGGCGTCCGCTTTCGTGATGCTGATGCTGCCGGGTCTGGCGTTGTTCTATGCCGGCATGGTGCGGCGCAAGAATGTACTGAGCTCGATGATGCATTCGTTCGTCGCGCTTGGGGTAATCACCGTGCAGTGGGTGGTGGTGGGCTACTCGTTAGCCTTTGGCGACGACATCGGCGGCCTGCTGGGGCATCCCGGCTCGAAGTTCCTCCTGCTGGGCATCACGCCGGAGACGCTGAGTGGGAGCGTGCCGGAGTTGGTGTTCGCGATGTTCCAAGGCATGTTCGCCATCATCACCCCGGCGCTCATCAGCGGCGCCATCGCGGAGCGGGTGAAGTTCAGCACGTACCTCGTGTTCATCCTGCTATGGGCGACGCTCGTGTACGACCCCTTGGCGCACTGGGTCTGGGGTCCCGGCGGATGGTTGCTGGAGCGTGGCGCTCTCGACTTCGCCGGCGGCACGGTGGTGCACCTGTCTTCGGGTGTGTCGGCTCTTGTGATCGTGCTGATGATCGGTAAGCGTCGCGGCTATCCCAGCGGCGACATGATGCCGCACAACCTGACGATGACACTGTTGGGCGGCGGGTTGTTGTGGTTCGGCTGGTTCGGGTTCAACGCGGGCAGCGCCGTCGCCGCCAACGCGTCGGCCGGCTTAGCCTTCACGACGACGCACATCGCCGCAGGTTGCGGCGCCCTCGGATGGCTGCTGGTAGAGCGTTGGCATCGTGGCCATGCGTCGGCTCTTGGCGCGGCGTCCGGTTTGGTCGCGGGTTTGGTCGGCATTACTCCTGCCGCGGGCTTCGTCGCTCCGTGGGCGGCGATCTTCATCGGGTTCGGCGCGGGCTGCGTCTGCTACGGCGCGATCGTGATGAAGGGTCGCCTCGGATACGACGACTCCCTCGACGTGGTCGGCGTGCACGGCGTCGGCGGCACGTGGGGCGCGCTCGCCACGGGCGTGTTCGCCATGGCTGCCTTCGGTGGCGCGGCCGGTCTGATCGAAGGCAACGTCAGCCAGTTCGTCACGCAGGTGGTGGGCGTCCTGGCCGCGGGACTGTACGCCGCGGTCGTGACGGCGATCATCGTGTTCGCGTTGGACAAGACGATGGGCTTCCGCGTGGGCGACGAAGAGGAGCAGATCGGTCTCGACCAGGTCGAGCATGGCGAAGTGGGGTACAACTTCTAGACAAGAAGGAGGTACCCACTATGCTCATCGCCACCGACACCCATGTCTACGTCCATTCCTCGTACAGCGCCGCTCCCAAGGCGCTGTACGAGGACGGCGGCATCCAGCGAATCGCCCGCCGCGGCGACGCGGCCGTCATCGCCCTGAAGGGCGGCGACCTGGTCGTGATCGACCCGGGTGGAACCCGCCGGATGGCGACGGGCGTGCCGGAGGAGGTGGCGGCGCTGCTCGCACTGTCGACCGACCCGCTGAACCTCCTGATAGGCGTCGACGACGGCGCATTCGTCTACCGCCTACAGGGCGACGGGCCCGCGGAGCGCGTGGAGTCGTTCGACGCCCTTGCGTGCCGCTCGGACTGGTATACGCCGTGGGGAGGCCCGCCTGCGGTGCGGGCCTTCGCGGCGTCCATGGACGGGTGGGTCTATGCCGACATCCACGTCGGCAGCATCATGCGATCGCCGGACGAAGGCGAGACGTGGGAGCCCGTCACGCCGGACCTGCACGTGGATGTTCACGAGGTCGCCACATCGCCCGTTGATGCCGGCCGGCTGTACGCCAATACAGCGGACGCCGTGTTCATCAGCGACGACCGCGGCACGACCTGGGTCCATCGACCCGACGGGCTCTCCGCGCGCTACGGCCGGGCGATCGCGACGCATCCCGCGGATCGCGACGTCGTACTGGCGAGCGTGAGCAATGGCCCCGGCGGCGGCGATGCCAGGCTGTATCGCACGGAGGACGCGGGCATGACGTGGGCGCACGTGGCCGACGGCTTCCCGGCGTCGTGCGAGAAGAACATCGACACGTACCAGGTCGCGTTCACCCCAGACGGGACGGCGTGGGCCGCCGTAGGGTCGACGCTCTACTCGGGTCGGGACGGCGGCGCCGAGTGGGACGCGGTGTGGGAAGCGCCAGACGCGATACGGATGCTGACGGCGTAGTCGGTCCTGTCAAGACAGATCAGGCCAACGGCCGCCGTGCCGTATGTGGGCTATGGTCGTCAAGAGGTCGTCCGCAAACGACGACGGCGTGGCGCAGGAGTTGGCACATGCGGGAACGCGTCCGAGATCGCGTGGAGCGTTGCGCGCACGAATTCGACGTGTGCGTGGTCGGCGGCGGCATGGCGGGGATGTGCGCGGCGGTCGCATCGGCTCGACGCGGGGCGCGCACGGCGATCGTGCACGATCGGCCCGTATACGGCGGCAACGCGTCGTCGGAGATACGCATGTGGATCTGCGGCGCCCACGGCCGCAACAACAAAGAGACCGGCATCCTGGAGGAGATTCTGCTCGCGAACACCCGGCGCAATCCCGGCGGGAACTACTCCATCTGGGACGGCGTGCTCTACGAGAAGATCCACTTCCAGCCCGGACTGACAGCATTCCTCAACTGCTCCTGCACCGGCGCGGAGACGGAGCGCGACGGCGACCGCATCCACATGACCGGCATCACCGCCTGGCAGACCACTACGCAGGTTCTGCACACCATCCGCGCGTCTCTGTTCGTCGACTGTTCCGGCGACAGCATCCTCGCGGCGGACAGCGGCGCGCGCTTCCGCGTGGGGCGTGAGGCGCGTGATGAGTTCGGTGAGG
>NYZG01000368.1 GCA_002687025.1 Candidatus Poribacteria bacterium | reverse complement strand
GGCCGTACCCGTCGCGGTTCGAGACGAACGCGATCCTGGACGGCCGGGATGCCGTGGGCGGCGCTTCCGAGAGCGCGTCCGAATCGCCTCCGCAAGCGACGAGAAGAACGACCGCCGCTATGGGCCCTGTCGTCGCCAGCCAGAGGCGCAAGTTCATGCGGCGGGAAGGCGCAGGCGCGCGCCGGCTCACGGTGACCACGCGGGCATGCCGTTGTAGCTGCGGCCATGCGTGAGCTGTATGACCGTCAGATGGTCGAGGTTGACGACGTGGATGTTCGCGCCACGTGTCGTGCGGGCGGGGAGATACGCGTTGTACCCCGAATGTCCGGCCGCGTAGGCCAGGCGGCTGCCATCCGGTGACCATGCGGGCTCGTCGTCGTCGCCGTGCGCGTTGCTCGTGATGACCCGCCGGTTCTGTCCGTCGACGTCCATTACGCTGATGGTTTGGCGGCCGCCATCCGCGCGGTTGCGCGTCGCGACGGCGATGGAGAGGCCGTCGGGAGACCAGGCAGGCGACTTGGTCACGCCCGGCATATCGCCGAGCCTCCTTCCCTCCATGTCCACGATGTGAACGCTCGGTGTGCCCTCACCGATGCCGGGCCAGAACGCCTCGTAGACGATGCCGCTGTTGTCGGGCGCCCAACTCGGCCGTCGCGCGTACATCCCCCCGGCGACAGCGATCTCGCGTAGGTTCCCGCCGTCGACGTCGATCAGGAAGATCTCCTGGCCCACGTCCTCGACGCTAGCCAGCAGCGTCTGCGAGACGAACGCAATGGTCGTCCCATCCGGGGACCACGCGGGCTGTGTGTCATCGTCGCTCGGGCGGTTGGAGACGTTCCGCGGGCCGCCGCCGTCGGCCCTCATCACATATATCTCGCGGTCGCCGTCGCGGTCGGATACGAACGCGATCCGCGTACCGTCCGGTGACCAGGCGGGCCAGGTGTCTTCGCCATGGGCGGGGTCGGTGACAGGTCGTTGGTCACTTCCGTCGGAGTCCATCAGGAATATCCGGCGGCTCCCGTCACGATCCGACACGAACGCGATTTGCGAGGTCGCCGCGGGCGGCGTCTCGTCCGCCACGTTCTCGGCCACGTTGTTCGCGTCCTCTCCGCAACCGGCCAGGACGGTGGCCACCCCGACGAGAAGCAGGGCCGAGAGACGGCCACGGGAGGCAGCCCATTGTCGCGCTGCGCCGACACCAGCCCAGAGCATGCTTCCGACAGTCCCACTCACGCGTCACATTCTCTCGCGGATGGGCCCATGGGACCGGTGAATGTCGCGGAATCGTGCTGACCGCGGTCCGCCTCGCCCAAGGGCTACCAAACTAGTCTGCATCGGCGCATCGCGGTCGGCAACCGCCGGCCTCCATCTCGGCCGGTCTCTCACATGGTGTTAGGACGCGCTCCTACTGCGCGCGGACGGCGGTATTGCGCCACAGCAGGAGGACCCCCAGCGCGTCGCCGGGACTGTTCCACAGCAGGTCGAACGCGGCTTTGGCGTCCGCGTACGGGAAGCGGTGCGTGATCATTGGGCCCACGCGGACATGGCCCTTCTCCATCAGCGAGAGCGCGCGCGCGACGGTGCGCGAACGCGGCTCGTCGGTGAGGATACCGGCCACCAGACGCCGGTTCATGATCCTCGCCGAATGTAGAGCCAGCGGCGCCTGCTGATACAACGCGATGAGCTGCAGCGTGCCCCGCGCGCGCACCATATCCTGCGCCTGCTCGAACGACCTCACGCCGGCATGGCCGCCGACACAGTCGATGACGAGATCGGCGCCCTCGCCGCCCGTGGCTTCCATCACGGCCGCGACCGGGTCGGCGTCGCGTGCGTTGACGACGAGATCGGCGCCGAACGCGCGCGCCAGGTCGCAACGCATGTCGAGCGCGTCCACGGCGATGATCCTGCCCACGCCGCGGGCACGCATCACCTGAAGCATCAGACTACCGACGAGCCCCTGACCCAGGATCACTACCGTGTCGCCTTCCCGCGCGCCGGACGAGTCGGCCCAGGCGACGGCGCTCGTGACCAACGGCACGAACGTCGCCTCTTCCTGAGAGACGCCCTCGGGGAGCGAGGTCATTCGGCCGTCGGTCGGGTGTGGCGTCCCGATGGCGTGACTCGCGTGGGGAGCGACGATCATCACGCGGTCGCCGACGGCGTACGCGGTCACATCGCGCCCCACCGCCTCCGCCACCCCCGCCAGCGAATAACCCATGATGGACGGAGAGACGGCGTCGTCCTTGATGTACCGCGCGAACAGCTCGGAGCCCCGGCTGATGAGCGTAGCGTCCGTCCGGGCGAGCACCTGGTTGGAATCCGGCGCCGGAGTCGGGACCGTCTCGAGCTGGATGTTCCCGAACCCCTCCGGTTTCGTTACCCGGATCACGGCGTGCCTCCGTGTGTTGGGCGCAGAGATAGAAACGAGCCCCTGACGCACGCCGAGGGCTCGTCACACACTGGGCGCTCCATCTCAGCGCAACCTGGACTGCCGCCGCTTCAGCCGCCCCCAAGCCGTCGTCAGCTTCGCGCCGGAGTCGACGGCGAGGCCCGACGTCTTCTCCTCGGCGCTGATGTAGTCATCGTCCGTCGGCAGGTAGGCCACGTCGTCCACCCACACGAACACGTCCATCACCCGCGTGTTGTTCCCCTGGCGATGGAAGATGTGCATCGTGTTCTCCCCGTCCTCGAGCTGTTTGGTGTGCCCCTCGTTATGCGCGAGGATGGCCCACGCCCACGCGGGGGTGTCCTGCTCGAAGATGCGGTCGTCCGCGTTATCGAACGGCTTCACGCCATCGCCACCAGGAAATGGGGGCTCATCGGGGATGTCGTCGTCGTCGGGGTGCGACTCGACCAGCATGTAGTCGGATTGGTTGCTCGGGTTGATGACGCGGCCGAAGAAGTACCACGTCCCGCCATTGCCTCCGGCGCGGCTGATGTCGAACGTGTACGACAGCCGGCCGCCTGCGCCGCCCGCGCGGGTCACTACCTCCCCGAAGGTGTCGTCTGGCGCCTTGGCGGCATTGCCTTCGCCGGAAATCGGGAAGAACTGCGCGCCCTCGGGAAGGCGTTCGTCGAACGCTTCCGCCTCGAACCAGATCTGCGAACCGCCGTCGTAGTCCGACACCCGGAATACCTCGACGGCGCCGGCCGAGAAAGACATGCTGCCGATGGACACGGCCGCCGCAATGGCGGCGACATGCTGGCGCAACCTGCTCACTTCACGTTCTCCCGTGGTCTTTACAGCCTGCGCGTCCTATCGATATGTCACGGAGCCGCTGTCCACGCGCTCGATACGCGCTCCCCTTCAGCGAGACCTCGCAGATGCCGGAGGGGCCTTGTATCCAGTAACCTCGGGCGGCAGCATATCGCGCCGCCCGGACGACCACAAGCGCTCATCAAGTAAGCACTTGCGCTGGATGGGAAGTCCATGCGCGGCGACCATGAGCGGAGAACGACCTTCCCGTCGGCGCCGGCCTACTCGTATCGCAGCGCGTCGACGGGCGTCAGGCGGGAAGCGCGTCGCGCCGGGTAGATGCCGAAAAACACGCCGATCACGAGCGATACTAGCGCCGATATCCCGCTCGCCTTCCACGAAATGACCGCCGGCCAGATGACGTCCTTGAACATCTCGCGCACCACCTTGCTGATGAACGTCGAGTGCAGGAACGCCGTGATGCCCATCGCCATGCCGTGGCCGATCGCCACGCCGACAAGCACGCCAATAAGCCCGCCCATGAGACCGATGAGCGCGGCCTCCGCGAGGAACTGCAGCAGGATGTCGAGCCGCGTCGCGCCCACCGCCTTCCTCAGCCCGATCTCAGACGTGCGCTCCGTCACGGACACGAGCATCAGGTTCATGATGCCGATGGCCCCGACCAGCAACGTGATCCCCGCGATGCACACCAACACCGACGTCAGCACGGCCGCGGTCTGCTTCGTCTCGCGGACGCTGCTCGTGGGCGTCCAGAAGTCGAACATCCAATCCTGCCCGTTGTGCGTGTGGCGAAGCACGCGACGGATCTCCGCGCCCGCCTGGTCCACGACCTCGAAGCTGTGCGCCTGCGCGCGGATGACGTCGATGTGACGCTTCCCGGTGTAGCGCTGCTGCATGGTCGTCAGCGGCAGGAACGCGCGCCGGCCGTATCCCTGCAACCCGAGCGTGTCGCTCTTCTCCGCCATGATCCCAACGATCCTCAGCCGCTCGTTTCCGAGCGCTATCTCCCGGCCGATGGCGTCCCCTCGCTGGTAAAGCCGCGTCCACAGTTCCGTGCCGATGACGCATACCTTGGCGCCGGTCTTCAGGTCGTCCGCCGAGATGAACCGCCCGGCCTGCACGCCCCACGCATACGCGTCCGTATAGACGGGCGAGACGCCCAGGATCTCGGAGATGGTCAACACGCCTTCGGACGACGCCCACATCCACTGCCGATCCGTCTCCGGCGACACGGTCTTCACGTTCGGGCAGTAGCGCTGGATGGCGCCGAGGTCGGCCATCGTCAGTCGCGTGGTTTTCGGATCCCACGTCTCCGCCTCGACCCAGTCGCCCAAGCGCACCTTGACGACGTTCAGTTCGCCCGCGCGTTCCATCTCGCGCAGGATGAACACGCGCAGGCCGTCGCCCACCGCCAGGATGCCGACAATCATCGACACGCCGACGCCCGTCCCCACGACGCCGAGGAACGTGCGCAGCTTGTTTCGCCGGAACGTGTCGATGCTGAGGCCGAACCCGAGGAATGCGCGCATCCGTCAGCGCCTCCGCAACGCTTCGACGGGCGGCAGCAGAGCCGCCTTGCGCGCCGGATAGATGCCGAAGAACAGACCGACGGTCGCGCACGCGGCGATGGCGAACACGACCGCCGGCACGGACACCAGCGGCAGCCACGGCTGAGGCGGCTTGGCAACGGTGTCCATGAACCACGCCACCCCCCGCGTGACGCCGAGACCCACCCCGATTCCGCCCGCGCCGCCCAGCAGGCTCAGCACGACCGACTCGACGAGAAACTGGAACATGATGTCCGAACGCCGCGCGCCAACCGCCTTGCGCAAGCCGACCTCGTACGTGCGTTCGTTCACCGACGCCAGCATGACGTTCATGATGCCGATGCCCCCGACGAGGAGCGACGTCGCCGCCAGCCCACCGATGGCGACCTGCAGCACGAAGATCATCTTGTTGATGTATTTGAGGATGTCCTTGAGCGACCAGGTGCGGAAGAAGTCCTCGCCGCCGTGCCGTTGCGACAGGACGGCCGAGGCCTGCCCGCGAGCGGCATCCACCGTGTCGATGCTGGTCGTCTTGACCCACAGATGTCCGACCGCGTCGCTACCGGTCATGTAGTTCTGCGCCGTCGTGACCGGGACGATGATGCGCCGGTCGTTGTCCTCGTCTTTGTCGTCGAGGACGCCGGCGACTACGTATCGGCTGTCGTCGAGTCGTATCTCGCGCCCTACCGGATCGACGTCCGCCTGGAAGAGATACCGGGCGACGCGGAGGCCGAGAATGCACACCTTCGCCTCCGAAGTGGCGTCGCTGTACCGCATCGAGCGGCCCAGCCGCGTGAACCACTTCATGCCCGGCGAGAAGGCCGGCGACGTGCCCATAACCGGAACGTGGCGGCCCTCGAAGCCGACCGACGCGCGGACTTCGTGCTCGACCTGTGGTATCGCGTGCGTGACGAACTCGCACCGATCTTCGAGGGCGAGCGCGTCCTCGTAGGTGAGGTACTCGTCGCTGTAGTTGATGGTCAGCTCGCCGTCGTCGAAGAAGAACGGCGGGCGGAACACGCCGAACATGTTCGCCCCGCCGACCAGGTCGTCGAGCTGAGCGACGAGCATCCCCTTCGCGCTCTCCGCAATCGACACAATCCCGACGATTCCTCCGACGCCCATGACGATCCCGAGCATCGTCAGGAAAGAGCGCACCTTGTGGGACATCACGACCCGCAAGCCCGTGCGCGCGGCTTCGATGGCGGCTGTGTGCAGGCGGGCGCGGCGCGGCCCCTGCCCCGCAAAACCGGGTCTTCCCTGCTCCGCGCGGCGGCCAAGTGTCGTCTGCAAGGCGCGGGCGGCGAGCGACATAGCGATGCGGCGGCCGGCGTGCGCGGCCGCCCTTGCCGAGGGGCCGAGCCGGGTCAGGCGCACTATTCGTCCCACATGAACAGGTCTTTCCTGCTCAGTTCGGGGACGCGGACGCGGTCCCCGTCGGCCAGCCCTTCGAGAATCTCGATGCTGTATTCGTTCCGCTCGCCGACCTTGAGGCGGATGTCCTCGGTCACGATGAGCGCGTGATCCTCCGGCAGCGGCCCGTCGTCCACCAGGCGCTGCGCGTACGGATCGCGCTCCTTGCGCACGTCGCTCATGATGTCCGTTAGCGTCTCGCCCGCCTCGATGGCGAGCGTCATCGGCGTGGTGGGTCCCCACTGGAGGTCGTCGGGGTTGTCGTCGACGATGACGCGGACCTCGTGGATCACCTGCTCGTCGAAGTGGCGTTCATCCTCCGAGATGCGGTCCACGCGGGCGGGAAAGCGGCGTTCGTCGTCGCCGGCGTAGTTGATGTCGAGGCGCGCGCCTACCGAGAGCTTCCCCACCGACGCCTTGGGCACCTGCGCGTAGATCGCCGTGACCTCCTTCTCGATCAGCGCGGCGATGGGCATCTGGAGGACGTCGTCCCGCTCGATGACGATGATGTCGACATCGGCGGTCATCGCGGGTCGCAGCTCCTCCGAGGCATTGGAGAGCAGCACTTCCACCTCGAACGAGCGGATGTTGTCGCGCATCGTGGCCGTGGGCGCTATCTTCCACACCTGCCCGTCGTAGGTCCGGTCGCGATAGGCGCTGACGTTGATCTCGGCCCGCGCGCCGAGTTCCACCTTGCGGATCTCGATTTCGTTCACGTACGTCCTGGCCACGAGCTTCGACAGGTCGGATATCTTCATCACGGGGCCGCCGCCTCCCCATTCGGACCTGCCGGACTGCACGGCCTGCCCCACCTCCAGCATGGATGCCGTGACAGTCCCCGCACGGGGCGCGGTCTTGACCGTCCAGCTCAGCTCCTGGCGCAGCCGCGTCAGGTCGGAGAGGGATCGCTCCATGTACTTCTCGCTGGTCGCGACGGATATTTCGCCGCGTCGCTCCTGCTCGTCGACAGATGCGCGCTGGTCCTGGAGTTCCGCGAGCCGCTGCGCGACCTGCAGGCGACCCTCGGCCTGCTGCGCCGCGGTGGTCTCCTTGAGCTTCGCCAGGCTGGCCCGATTGTCGGCGATGTCGACGGCGAGTTGCGTCAGACCCCTATGCGCCGACTCCTGGCTCAGCTTGGCGAGCGTTTCGTCGGCGAGGGCCGCCTCGTTTGCGGCCTTGGCCTGTTCCAGGCTACCCAGGACGGTCTCGTGTTGCGAGTTCGACACGTACTTCCGTTCGAGCAACTGCGCCGATCGGTTCGCCTCGGACCCGGCCAGCGTCAGCGACGTCGCCGTAGTGGTCACGTGCAGACGCGCTTTCGTCAACGCCAGAGCGGCGCGCTCCACTTCCGTAGTGCGCGCGTCGAGCGCGTCCGTTTCGAGGCGGCGAACGACCGCCTCCAGTTGCAGGATTTGCTGATCCCCGTAGGCGATCGTGGACACGAGGTTCGCTTCCGCGAGTCCGTGCGCCTTGCGGCCCATCTCGATGCCGTTCTGGACGCGTTGCATCTCCAGGCTGGCATTGATGCGGGACTGTTCGACGTTCCCCTGGGCAACGTCGTATTCCGCCTCCGACGCCTTCAGACGCTGCACGATGTACTCGTCGTCGATGCGGAACAGCCGGTCGCCTTCCTGCACCTCCTGACCGTCCTCGACGTACAGCTCGACCACGACGCCTCCGACATCGGACTTGATTTCGACCTCCTCCAGCGCTTCGAGATCGCCGCGCTCGCCGATGCGCGCGAGGAACATCCCCTTCTGCACCTTCTCGATCTGGACGTGCATGGTGGGGCCTTCGTCCTCTTTCTCCAGGTACTTGTTCAGCGCGGGGCGTCCGTAGACGAAGCCCGCGGCGAGCACCGCGACGACGGCTACGAGCTTCACGATTAGGCCGGGGTATCGAGGCGTGGACCAGTCTGCTCTTGCCATGGGTTATCCCTGTGCGATGGCGCCCGGGCTGATGGCCGGGCCGCCATCCCTCGCGCGGAGTATAGCTCGCCGGCGTGAGGATGCACAGAGACTATCCGCGCGGCAGGGGATTGGGTCACGGTACTGGGATGCGCGCGCGCTCGCCGTCTAGGGTGGCTCGGGTCAGTTGATTGCCCAGAGCGATCCCTCGAACGGCGGGAAGAGAGCGTCGAGCACGATCGACTCGATGTGGGGTATCGAGCAGTCGGCGAACATGCCGCTCAGTTCCGCGCAACGGCGACGGCCGCACAGGAGATGTGTGAACATCTCGCGCGGCAGGTGGATTCGAGCGTCGTCGGAGTACCACTCCTCGATCGTCGTGATCGCGCCGCGGTCCAACACGATCCGCACGCCGCTGCGATAGAAGCTGATTTCCAGCGCGCCCGTGTAACCCTCGGCGGGCGTGCCGATGAGATTGCGTTCCAGGCCGGCGCGGACGTGGCCGAGGAAGCCCACGAGGTCCGGGACGCGGATGAACCACGCGTAGGGCGAGCCGTCGCGCGACTTCTTCGACGCGACGGCATCGTACGCCGGGTGCTTCCGTCCCAGGCCCAGATGCACGCCCTCCATCTCCTTCATGGGATGCGCGTCGGTCTCGACCATGGCCTGGCCGTGCTCCAGGAGCGCGCGCAGCAGGCTGGGCATGATGTTCAGGTAGCAAGCGCCCGACACGAGCTCCAGTTGAAAGACCGGCAGCGAGCGCCACTCGATCCACGCCTCGTGCGCCAGGTAGCCGATGCGATCGCCGTCGGGGCTCTCGATGATCTGCCACTCGCCCGCGCCGCAGCCCTTGTCGCGGCCGATCTGGAGTTCGTACTGCCACATCTCGTCGGAGCGCACGGCGCCGAACGGGTTGCGTTCCGCCCCGGCGGCGTAAAGCCTTCTGACGAACTCCTCGTCTTCCGAGACGCTCGGGCGTAGTCGGCAGGCCGGCTCTTTGATCGCGTCCCGCAGATGGACGCGATGAACGGAGCGATCCCCGCCCAGGTCCATCGCCATGTCGTAGCCGAACTGCGAGTAGTACCACGGGATGCCCGTAATCCCCTGCATCTGCTCGCCACGCGACGCGCTGAGCTCGTGCAGCACGTCGAACTGCTTCCGCACGAGGCCCCGGCGGCGGTACTCCTTGTCCGTCGCGACGAACTCCGGCTGACCCATCGGGAATTCCACGCCGCCGTACGTCCACCGCTGGGACAAGAGGCACATGGACGAGACGATGCGTCCCGTCGGCGCGTGCTCGACGATCGTGAAGTCCTCGGCGCGGATTGTCGGATGCTTGCCCGAGACCAGATGGTGCACGCCGCGCCCGACGATCCCGAACTCCTTGTTATCGTCGTGGTGCTCGGTGTTGAACGCGCCGATGGCGTCTGCGTCCGCCGTAGTGGCGAATCGCAGAACCAGGTCGTCTTCGAGTTGCAGCGGCATCTGGCTCAGCAGTTCGGACATCGTCTCGCCTGTCTCGCTCCGTTGTGGCCCAATCTGTCATACCCAACCTTACCGCGGCGCGGATGCACACCGCCCACGAGCCTAGGACCGGGCCACGCCGCGCGCTTGTAGCCGACGGCCTTGTCGCGCATCCATGCTACTCTGGCGCCGTCTTCCGGCCGCACACGCCGAATGGAGCGACGATGAACACGAACGTAGACCGCCTGGCGATGATCTCAGTAGTCGGGGAAGTGTCCCATCCGAAAGTGGGCGGGTCGGTATATCGTGTTGGGCAGGACGGCACGGCGCACGTCGTTCCCGGCACGGGTGGGATCACCTACAACGTCCG
>NYZG01000367.1 GCA_002687025.1 Candidatus Poribacteria bacterium | reverse complement strand
TCCTGGTTCCCCGACGTTTCGACGAAGGTGAGCGGGGTCCGGTCGTAATCGTCGAGAGCGTGGGGGTCGGCGCCGCGTTCGAGCAGCATTGCGGCGATCTCGACGTGCCCCGGCCCCGACGGCCCGCCGCGCGCGCTGAGCGTCGCGAGATGTAGTGGCCGAAATCCCCAATAGTTCCGCGCATGGATATCCGCGCCGTTGGCGAGGAGATAGCGCGCCACCTCGGCATGCCCCGTCTCGGCGGCGCAGTGCAACGGCGTGTACCCGCCCTCCGGGCGCGAAGCGTTGACCAACGACGCGTCGACCTCAACGAACGCGCGCACCCTGTCGATGAGGCCGAAGCTGGCAGCGGCGAACACGTTCACGGTGGCTCCGGCCTGGATCAGCATTTTACCCACCGTCACGTTTCCGACCTCGGCCACGAGATCGACCGGAGCGAGGCCCCAGTCGGTACGGTGCACTTGCGACGGGTCGTCGCGCAGTATCTGGGCGACGCGTTCCTCAAGGCCGAGCTGCAACGCCGCATGGAAGTCAGCGACGGCGCCGGCCTCGGCGAGCAGATGAGCCACGTCGTATGCCCCGCGGCGCCAGGGGTGTGTCATCGCCATCGAGAGCGGCAGCGGGTCATCGCCGAGGGTAGCGCCGTGTTCGAGTAGAAGCGAGACCATCTCGACGTCTAGGGACAGCGCGGCGTAGAGCAGCGGGGTGGGCCTCCCGTCCGACCGGGCGCCGGCCGACGCGGGGTCCACGTCGAGCATGTGACGCACAGCACCTACATCTCCGCGAGCGGTGGCACGGTAGATGTCGTCCTCGGCCGCGCGTTCGGCGACGTCCCACAGCTCCACCGACGAATCCCACAACCCGACGGCGATTCGTTCGCCGTCGTCCGAGAACGCCAGCGACTGTACGACCTGATGGCCGTGGATGCGATCCAGTTCGTCGACGGAGTTCGCGTCCCAGAGGGCGATGTCCCCACGTTCGTCGCCGGACGCTATGTATCGGCCGTCCGCCGACCACGCCAGCGCGCGCGTCCAGTAGGACGGGGAGTCTTCCCGCCGTATGAGTTCGTCGCCTGTGGCGGCATCCCACACGCGGAAGCCGGACTTGCCGTCTTCCCTCGTGTCCGCGGCGATCCGCGCGCCGTCGGGAGAGAAGATGACATGCCAGGTTCCTAGCGGCACGTCGTGCGCGCCCGGGTCGATGCGTACGTGAAGGGCGTCGCGTTCGATGTCCCAGATGTCGATGACGTAGTGGTGCGCATGCTCTTCACCGTCGTGGTCATGGTCGTCGTGGCTGTGCGCGGTCGCTATGTAGCGGCCGTCCGGAGATAACGCTATCCCTGACCCCGAGGAGCGTGGCGCGCCGACAGTTCGCCCGGGAAGGAGTGTGCCTAGATCCCACATTTCGGCGGCGCCCTCGGCCGGCTGCATGACCACGGTCGAGCAGTCCTCCGCTATCGCGCCGAGGTACGTGCCCGCAGCCGTCGTCACGCGAGCGTCATCGGCTAGGCCGACGAGCTGTATTGCGTCGTCTTGCGTCTGTATGAGAAGTGCGTCCGCGTGGCAGGCGTAGGCGATGAGGCCGTTCGTGTCGTATGTGCGGTCGATCCGGCGCGTCGCGAGGTTCCACGCTTCGACGGTTCCGTCCGCGCGGGAGAGCACGAGCCGCGTGTCGTCGTGGCCGAACTCCACGGTCATCGGCAGGGGTTGAGGACGGTTGAGAGCCGGATGCGCGTGTCGCGCGCCTAGAGCGGTCACGTACTCCATGTGCGCGGCCCCGGCTGGCAGGGCGCCTGAAGCGGTCAGGAACGCGGCCGCCACGAGCAGTAGCGCCGCGTGGCGCGCCGGGCGGCCGTCGCATGCATTCATCGCTTGTCTCCTCAGTCCCGGTCGTTGCTCGGTACTCTGAGTATAGTGTAAGGACCACCTAGGCACGCCGTGCGGTCGGGAGAACCAGGAAAGGGCGAGCGATGAGAGCTGCAGTCGTCGAGCGGCCCGGAGCGCCGGAAGTGCTGCAGGTCCGCCATCTGCCTGATCCCGTGGCGCGGCCTGGGTGGGTTGTCGTGCGCGTGAGGGCGTTTGGGCTGAACCGTTCGGAGATGTTCACACGCCAGGGGCATTCGGGCGACGCCGTGCGATTCCCGCGGGTGCTCGGCATCGAGTGCGTCGGCGTCGTGGAAGACGCATCGGACTCCGGCCTCGCCGTCGGGCAAACGGTGGCTGCGGTCATGGGCGACATGGGACGCGCATACGACGGCGGCTACGCCGAATACGCCCTACTTCCCACACAGCAGGTCATGCCGATCGACACGGACCTGCCGTGGTCCACGTTCGGCGCGATCCCCGAGACGTTCCTCACAGCGTGGGGGTCGCTGGTGGAGTCCATGGGCGTCGAGTCGGGCGGGACGCTGCTCCTACGCGGCGGCTCATCGTCGGTCGGCATGGCGACGGCCACGCTCGCCAAGCACATGGGCGTTACGGTGATCGCGACAACTCGCCAGCAGTCCAAGGCAGAGGCGTTGCGGGAGAACGGCGCGGACCACGTCGTCATCGACGACGGCGAGATAGCCGGCCGCGTGAGGGCTCTATGCCCCGGCGGCGTGGATTACGTGTCGGAGCTCGTCGGCCCCGTGACGTACGCTGATTCCGCTCGCGCGCTGAGGCCGGGTGGCATCGTCTGTTGGGTGGGCATCCTCGCGAACGTGTGGGACGAGGACGCCATCGGCGATCTGCCGCGCGGCGTCCGAACCGTGCGCTACAGCAGCCACGTTGTCACCGCAGATGGGTATACCGACACGCTTCAGGAGATCGTCCGCGGCGTCGAGTCGGGCGCGTACCGGGCGAACGTGCATCGTGTGTTCACGCTCAATGAAATCGTCGAGGCGCACCGGTACATGGAAGCGAATCACGCCGTCGGCAAGCTCGTCGTGGTCGTGCCGTAAAGTGGACGCGGCGCGCGGAAGTGCGCGCCGCGTATTGCTGGCGACCTACCGCCCGCTACCGTCACGCCGCAGCCGTGCCCAAGTCGCCGGTAAGGCGCCAGCCGCGGTAAGAGCGGGAGCCCGGCGGCCAGCACCGACAGACGTGACGCTGTCCTCGCCGACAAACGCTTCGCCTGCAAGCGTTACGCCGGTCAGCGACACCGCGGTCGTATCGGCCGCCAGGCCGATGGCCTGCGTGCGGAAGTGACCGACCCAGTCCATCCTGCCGTCGCCGTCGGCGTCCTCACGATGCGCCGCCCTATGAGCGATACTCGTCTCGCCCGGGCCGAGGCGCACGCTGGCGTCATCGATGGTCGTCGCGTCGAACTCGTCGGTCGTCAACACGGCGACGGGGATCACGCCCTTGCTCTTCAGGTTTACGCGGTTGGCGTCGGCGCCTGGCCTGATGTCGACCGCGACCTGTGCGACCGGGTCGGCCGTGAAGTCGGACACATCCCACAGCTTTGCCAGGGAGTCTCCGCCGCCACTCGCGAGGAGACCGTCGCCGGCGCCAAATTCCGCGTCGCGTATGCGGCCGTCGTGGGCGTGCCACCGCGCGAGCAGCGCCGATGCTGCGACATCCCACAGTACGATGTCGCCGCTGTCACCCGCGATGGCCAGGACGGCGCCGTCAGAACTGAAGGCCAACGCGAAGATAGTCCCCACCCCCGGTGTTACCACCTGCGCGTCGCCCGTAGCTGGGTCCCACAGTCGTACGGTGGCGTCGGAACTGCCGCTAGCCACGAGCTCCTCGGTGGGGCTGTACGCCACCGACCAGACCGCGCGAGAGTGCCCGGCCAGCGTTGCGAGATGAGCGCCGGTCGCGACGTCCCACAGATTCACCATGTGATTGGCATCGCCGGTGGCGAGTGTCGCCCCGTCGCCGCTGAACGACGCTGTGAACACGCCCCCCGCGATATGGCCGTCGAACGACCGTACGAAGGTCCCGTCGGCATCCCACAGCTTGACGCTCGCGTCGTCGCTCGCGCTTCCGAAGGATCCCGCGCCTCCGACGTGCTCCACCCAGTAGACCGTGGACGTGTGCGCGGGGATCGGCGCCCCGACGACCGTTCCGAGGGTAGCGTCCCACTGTATTACGTCATGATCGGCGCCGCCGGTCGCGACTCGGTCGTTGAGGCCGAAGGCGACGGAGTAGACGCCTGTGGGGGAACCGTGTCCGTCCAGGAGTCGCAGTTGCAGGCCGGCGTTGACGTCCCAGACACGGGCAGTGCTGTCCACACTCCCGGTGACCAGCCGCGTGCCCGCCGGATCGAACGAGACGTCTGTGACCTCGGCCGCGTGACCGCCAAGGATGGCGTGGAGATCCTGCCCCCACGCGGCGGAACCAGACGCCCAGTACAGTAGTCCGATGCAAGCGGAGAGCGTAAGCGTACGTATGGAGCTTGTTCGCATCCGTAGCGTCCTCTCGGTGAGTAGACTGAGGCCGCACGTCACGGCTGCTTCGGTCGCAACGGCGTTGTTCGTGCGGGCCTTGGCCCGTACTATCGCTTTGTGGATGGCAGGTTCGTCCATCCGACGGCGGGCCTCGGCCTGGAATCCCACTCCCTGATCCGGGGCTCCGCCACCCTAGTGATCCTGCTGCTGTGCCTCCGGTCAGTGACCGGTCTGTGTCATATGGGCCTCCCTTCGTGGGGCTCCATGTAGATGCGCATGCCGCTGACGTACGACGGCTTGTCGCGTTCGCGCTGCCAGCGTCCACTGTTGAGCGCGACAAACGACACGCCGCCCGGCAGATTCGTCGGGCTTTTGACGCCGCGTCGGACCACGCGGCGGTCGATATAGAGGTCGTATTCCTGGGTCACCGTATCGTAACGCGCGCGGACATGTGTCCAGTCGCCTGTGTATAACCCGACCGGTTCGGGGCCGAGAGCGCCCGCCGCGCTTACATACCATCGATCCCCGTCATCCTTGTGCACCGGCATGAACGAGTCGGGCGTCGTTCGCGTGAGTACGTCGGTGTCCAGGACAGGCGTATCTGTCGCGCCCGACATGCGACCGTCGTGGCCGATGCTGACCCCGCAGTTCGCGGCATCACCGGGATACGGCTTCAGCCACATCTCCACGGTGAGAATCCCGTGGGTCAGCGGAAACCGGTAGTAGGCCGCAGGTATGTTCGTTGTTACGATCGCGCAACCACCGTGGCCGTACGGCCCCGTTGTTCCAGCGTCGCTGGAAATGCCGGCCGTCCAACCCGGCAGTGGCGTCCCGGATGGGGAAGGGGTCGCGTCCTGGTCGAAGAGCAGGACGGCTCCCACCGGCGCCGAGTCGACCGTCATGGATGGGCTCCGCAGCCGAGCGACGTGGGCTCGCTGGGTGGGCGCCGGCGCCATCGCGCCGCGGACATCCTTCAGCCATGCCCAATGCGTCAGACCAACGCCCACCCAGAGGGCTAAGGCGGCGCCCGTTCCCAACGCCGCAAGCGGAGCCATTCCCGTCGTGGTTGCTCTCGCCGGTTTCGGAGCTAGAGACCTGTAGATATCGGCCGACGGCCCAAGGCCCGCCGGCGCCACGAACAGGAGCGATAGGACGGAATCCGGCGCGTCTCGGCGCGCGCCGGTTCGAGCAAAGTGCTCCCGCAGCCGGTCCCGCGCGCGCTGGACGCGCCTCTCCGCCGCGGCGGGACGGATCACGAGAATCTCCCCAATCTCCCTATGCGAACATCCCGCCATGTACCGCAGAACGAGGGGCGCGCGTAGCGACGGCGGAAGCAGACGGAGCGCTCGGTGTGCTAGGCGCGATGCGTCTTCCCTTTGCTCGAATCTCTCGATATCGGTGGGCAGGCGCTCGTCGGCGCCGAACGCACGCGGATTCTCGGCGGGCTCTTCTCGTCCACGTCGCCGCAGATGTACGGCGACGCGCGATAGGGCTACCCGCGCCAGCCACGCCCCCAGCTTGTCGGCAGCGCGCAGATCTCCGAGCCGTTCGTACGCGCGCAGAAGCGTGTCCTGAGTGACTTCTTCGGCGTCCGCGTGGTTCAGCAGCTTCGCGTAGACGATGGCGTATATGCGAGTTCTGTGCGCCTGGGCGAGGCGCCCAAACGCGTCGGCGTTGCCCTGTTGCGCGCTACGCACGAGGGTCGGTTCCTCGCGCCGCGTGTATTCGCCGCCCACCGGGCCTCCTCTCGGTAAGACGTGGCCCCATATAGACCCGCGCGGGACGTCGGACCCAACATGAAAACGCGATGACGCCGATCCTCCCTGCCGTCCAGCGCGGCCTGACAGGGGCACGCACCAACGCGTCCGTATGCTCGGATCGTCCAGCGCGTCGATGGACAGCCGAAGGCCAGTCCGTCACGGCCGGACCGTGACGTGGTAGGGTCGTGCGCCTCCGCGTAACCGTGGGAGCGACGGCATTGCTGTTGCTATACGATAATCGGCTTGTCGTCGTCGAAGTCGTAGATGCCGCGGAGCATGAAGCGGAGGTAGCCTCAGAAGGTGTGTAAGTAGGAAACGGCGGCGTAGACTTCCCGGACCTAAGAACCGCCGGGCAGAAGACCCGGCAAAGGG
>NYZG01000366.1 GCA_002687025.1 Candidatus Poribacteria bacterium | reverse complement strand
TGGTGTAAATGAGTCCGTCGGATATGGGCTCGTCCGTAAGCTCGTCCGGGAAGACGGCGTCCCTCTGGATGGGACGCGCGCCGTGGGCCATGTAGAGGGATCCGGTGAAATGAGCTAGACAGTCCGTCGGGGAGCTGTCCAACTGAATGCCTGAGGTGGCCTGCGTTTCCGAGTTGGGGACGTCGATGAGGTATAGGCGCGCCACGCGAAACGCCCGTCGGCCGGCGTTGCGAACGCGGGCCTGTATGACCGCGAACGGTACGGCCTCGTAGACGCTCAACGACAGCTCGGCGACGACGTCCTGACCTTTGGCCGAATGGGTGAACACTAACTCGACGCCGGCCCCATGGACATCGCTGTGCGCCGGCTCCGCGTGGAAGGAGCGGTCGCACGGATCGGATGTGGCGCCGGCGCCACCGCCCTCGAGGCTCCATCGGGCGCAGACGCCTCGGATCAGCGCTTGGCCTTCTGCGTTAGCGTAGCTCCAAAGTCCCTCTGACAGGTCGTACGTGATCTGAAGTTGTGCGTTCTGTACCGTAACCTGCGGTCCGCGTCGAACAACCGACACGCGGCCGTACGAACTGGGCATTCGTGAAAACTCTCTCGTGGATGCGCACTGGGGCTCCGAGCGGCGAAAACGCGGCGAGCCCTTCGCTCAAATCTGTGCAGTTCATGGTAACGATGATATGGGGAGGCGCCGTGCCTGTCAATGTCGGCGCCATACGACGGAGGGCGTGAATGGCTTGACTATGGCGCGGGCATCTCCCACCGTTCAGTCGTCTCGCCTACGCCTGCGGGCGCCCGACTACGCAGGGACGTCAGTCGCCACAACCCGGGATGCTCTGGATGTTCCGCAATCTCTTTCGCCGCAAGCCGACGCCGTCCAAGGCCACACCAGGGAGGGAGTCGAAGGCCGCGCAGACGCCCGACGAGCTCGATCCGACCGAGGAGTCGGCCGAATCGACCGAGCCCGAGAGGCCGACCCCCCTGGAAGAGGAAGAGGCCGCCGAGAGAGAGCCGCAGCCAAAGGGGCCCGGAGGCCGGGAGGACGACTTGGAATCGGCCCCGCCGGCGGGTCCAGATGCCGGCCCTGACACGGTCGAGGCCGCGCCGGGGGCCGAGGACATCGTCCCGGACGCAGCAGACTCCGAGGAAGCGCCTGCGGCCGACCTACCCGCAGTGACGTCCGAGGGCATGCCCTTGGAGTCGCCCGAGAAGCGCGGATTCCTCCGCCGTCTCATGGACGGCCTCTCGAAGACGCGCGCGACACTGACACGCCAGGTGTCCGCGCTGCTCAGCATCGGTCGCGCCATCGACGAAGACCTGCTCGAAGAGCTCGAGGAGGTCCTCATCCAGGCTGACGTGGGCATCGCGACGACGATGCATCTCGTGCAGCGCCTGCGCGACGAGGCCGCCGGCCGTCAACTGCGTGACGCCGCCGAGCTTCAGCCGCTGCTGCGAAGCGAAATCGAGGCCATCGTCGGAGGCGACGACAGCTCCGTCGATATCGAGACCGCGAAGCCGTTTGTGCTGTTGGTCGTGGGCGTCAACGGCGTCGGGAAGACGACCACGATTGGGAAACTCGCCGCGCGCTGGACGGGCGAGGGCAAGAAGGTCGTCATCGCCGCGGGCGACACGTTCCGAGCGGCCGCGATCGAGCAGCTAGAGGTTTGGGCCCAGCGGGCCGGCGCCGACCTGATTAGTCAGGAGCAGGGCTCCGACGCGGCGTCGGTCGTATACGACGCTGTGCACGCCGCGAACGCTCGGAAAGCCGATGTCCTGATTATCGACACCGCCGGGCGCTTGCACACGAAGAAGAACCTGATGCAAGAGCTGGAGAAGATCAACCGGGTCGCGACGCGCGAGGTCGAGGGAGCGCCGCACGAGGTGTTGCTCGTTCTGGACGCCACGACGGGTCAGAACGCCGTCGAGCAGGCGCGGCAGTTCAGCCAGATCACCCCGGTGACCGGTATCGCGCTGACGAAGCTAGACAGTAGCGCGAAGGGCGGCGTCGTCATCGCGGTGCGGCACGAGCTCGACATACCCGTCAAGCTGATCGGCATCGGGGAACAGATCGACGATCTGCGCGACTTTGACGGCGCAGCGTTCGTGGACGCGCTGTTGGCGGCGGAGGACTCCTAGACGCCGAGTTATGCCGAGAATGTCCTGGTCCCCACGGGCGAGCCGTCCACGTGCATGCGTATCCGGTACGGCCCGGCGCCCGCTTCCGTCCCTATGGTTCCATCGAGCATCTTGTCCCACTGCGAAGACGTGCCCCAGAGCTTGTTCTCGACGGTGCGGGCCTCGGTCGGGGCAAGCGGGCGCGGCGACCGTATGCAGGCTATGCCCAACTGCTAAGTCTTACGCCCGGCGCATTCAGCACGGGCATTCCCTACGCGCGATGGCCTTGCCATCGGACCAAGCTGCGGAGGGCAGCATGTCGTGGTCGCGGGTAGCGCGAACGTCAGCCACCGCGCGAACTCCTTTGTCGCTGCGCTCCTCGGGATGACATCGTGTGGGGCGGCGGGAGGCTCCACACATCTGCGCGCCGGGAAGGCCTCTGCGTCTGAGGTGTCGCGCGCCGGGCAGAACGTGGCTAGCCGGGGTAGGAGTACGCCGCCTGGGCGTTGGTGGTCAGGATGTCCTCGATCCACTGGGCGGGGATGCCCGCCTCCGTGGCGGCGGGGATGAAGTCCTCGCTCAGGTACGTGAACGGGCGGATGTCGCCGCCGTTCTCCTCGCCGACGTGGTACCAGCCGGAATCCTGCGACAGGAGCAGACGAGGCCCCATTCCCTGCTCGCGCGCCCAGCCGACGAGGTCCACGTGGAACTCCGTCGGGCGCCACCCGACGGCGTCGTACTCCACCCACCCGCCGGCGTCGGCTATCGCCTTGTGGTGTTCGCGGCCGGCTTCGCTCTCGGCGTGGACGAAGATGTAGCGGCCGGGATCGACCTCCTCGTCGATGAGCAGGTCGACGGTCTCCCGAGCTGCGACGCCGTGACCGGTGTGGCATGCGATGGCGAGCCCCGTGCGCTTGTGCGTTCGCGCCGCCGCACGGACGATCTTCTGCTGTATCTCGATGAGCGACCCCGGGTTCACCGCGATCTTGATGAGGCCCGGGCAGATGTCCGTGCCGTCGATGCCGGCTTCGACTTCGCGGGTCCATTCGTCCGCGATCTCGTCGACCGACTGCGTGAACGCGCGCGCGGGCAAGTACGGCTCCTTGTACCAGCCCGTGGTCGTCAGGATGTGGAGGTCGGCGTCTTCGGAGCAGCGGCGGAGCAACTCGACATCCCGGCCGATGTACGCGGGCGTGCAGTCCACGAACGAGTCGAACCCGCGCTCCTTCACCTCACGCAGGAGCGGCATCACAAGCCAGTGCACCTCGTCGGCGTCCCACCGATGCGGCCCGGTCTTGTCGGCGCCGACGAAGTCCACCATCACGTGCTCGTGGGCGAGCACCCGGCCGAATTCCGAGGGCGAAATCGGCCCTCGCACGGTCATGACGATCGCCATTGCGCGTCTCCCGACATGTGAGGGCGGGCCGATGCCCGCCCCGTCTCCCGCTGCGTCGAGTTTACACCGACTGCGTGAAGTGGATCACCTTGTTTACCGCGTCGAGCATTGCCTTCGCGCTCGCCTCGATGATGTCCATGCTTGCGCCGACACCGACGTAGTCACGGTTGTCGTGGCTCACGCGGACGGTCACCTCGCCGAGGGCATCCTTCCCGCCGGTGACTGCGTGGATCGTGTAACTCGTCACCGTGACCTTGACGCCGGTGATCCGCTCCATCGCCCTGTAAAGCGCGTCGACCGGGCCGTCGCCGCTGTCGGCCGCTTGCAGCACCTCCTCGTCACGCCGCAGCCCGAGGGTAGCCGTCGGCACGAGGTTCGACCCGCTCAGCACTTGCAGGAAGTCGAACTCGTACACGCGCGGAACCGTAGTGATTTCGTCCTTGACGATCGCCTCGAGGTCCGCTTCGGTGACCTCCTTCTTCTTGTCGGCCACCTTCAGGAATCGGTCGTACGCCTGGTCGAGCTGTTCGTCGGTCAGGGTGAAGCCCAACTCGTCCATTCGATGGCGCAGGGCGTTCCGGCCAGAGCGCGCCGTCAGGACGAGCGTGCTCTCGGAGATGCCGACGTCCTCGGGGTCCATGATCTCGAACGTCTCCGGGTTCTTGAGGAACCCGTCCTGATGAACCCCCGAACTGTGCGCGAACGCGTTGGACCCGACGATCGCCTTGTTCGGCGGCACCACCATGTTCATGAGCCGGCTGACCCGCTTGCTGATCGGGACGATCTCGGTCGTTTCCACCGCCGTGTATATGTCGCCGAAGTAGTTCGCCCGCGTCTTGATCGCCATGACGCACTCCTCGAGCGACGTGTTCCCCGCCCGTTCGCCAACGCCGTTGACGGTGCACTCTATCTGCCGCGCGCCGTTGTGCACGGCCGTGATGGAGTTGATCGTGGCCATGCCGAGGTCGTCGTGGCAGTGGACGCTGATGCGTGCCTGGGCAATGTTCGGCACGTCCTCGAACAGCCTGCGGATCAGGGCGCCGAACTCCTCGGGAACGGCGTAGCCGACGGTGTCGGGAATGTTGACGATCGTCGCGCCGGCCTCGATGACCGCGGCGACCACCTCGCACAGGTAGCCCGGGTCGGTCCTCGTGGCGTCCATCGGCGAGAATTCAACGACGTCGATCAGCGACCGCGCGAGCTCCACGGCCCCCACCGCGATCTTCAGCACGTCGTCCCGGCTCTTGCGCAGTTGGGACTCTACGTTGATGTCCGAGGTGCCGATGAACGTGTGCAGGTACGGCTTCTCCGCGTGCCGGACCGCGTCGGCAGCCGCGGTGATGTCGCCCTCGACGGCGCGCGCGAGGCCGCATATGGCGGGGCCCTGGACCTCGCTGGCGATGCGGCTGACGGCTTCGAAGTCGCCTGGCGACGAGACGGGGAAGCCAGCCTCGATGACGTCGACCTTCAGCCGTGCGAGGTGGTGCGCGACTTCGAGCTTCTCGGTCAGGTTCAGTTGCGCGCCGGGGACCTGCTCACCGTCTCTCAGGGTCGTGTCGAAGATGTGGACGCGCTGGCTCTCGATGCCGGGTTCATCGCTCATTCGTCAGTTCCTTCTCTCGTGCGAGGCGCCGTGTTCGGCCGCCCTCGGTTCGTAGGTCGCTAAGTTCCGGTTCGGTGTTCTCGGGCTGCTGACTGAGTCCCACGGACGCCTCACCCCTTCCACGGGCAATGCGGATGCGTCGCTGCGGTTGCGATGCCACCTGCCTGACGGAGACCGTCGCCGCGGATGATCCAACCTTCACGTCCTTGGCGAACGCGTCGGGCGTGGGCGAGTCCACGAGTTCCGTTGCGAGGGTTTCGCCCATCACATAGTCTCGGTGCGCCTCCAGCGCGGCGCAGATGTCCGCATCGCCGGCCACGGATAGGGCGATCCTGTCGGCGACGTGGAAGTCGGCTTCCTTCCGCATCGACTGGATACGGTTCACCAACTCCCTGGCGAGCCCTTCCCGCGCCAGTTCGGGCGTGACGCCCGTGTCCAGCGCCACGAACACGCCGCCCTCGGACACCACGGCGTAGCCATCGCCGCTCTGCAGGGAGACGTCGACGTCATCCGAGTCGATCGTGAACGACCCGGCGTCGGTGGCGACGCTTGCCTCGCCGTCGCTCCGCAAGGTCGTTTGCAGCGCTTCGCCATCGACGGCCGCGACCGCCTTCGCGATGGCCTGCACGTCCTTGCCGAACTTCTGACCCAGGGTGCGGAAGTTCGCCTTCGCTTCGTACGACGCATACTCACTGAGGTCGTCGGCCCACTCGACCTCCTTGACGTTCAGTTCGTCCAGCACCGCGTCGCACAGCCGGGTCAGATGATCGCGCTGAGCCGGACTCAGTCCACCTACCACGAGGCGTGAGAGCGGCTGGCGCGTGCGGATCTTGCGGTCGTTGCGCGCCGCCCTGCCCATGGTTACCACACGGCGTGTCAAGCTCATCGCGGTCTCCAACGACTCGTCGATGAGCGACTCGTCCGCCATCGGGAAGTCCTCGAGGTGCACGCCCGCGGGCGCGTCCGGATCGACGGACTTCACGAGGTTCTGGTACATCGCCTCCGAGACGAACGGCGCGAACGGCGCCAGCAGCTTCGACACGCCGACGAGCACTTCGTAGAGCGTCGCGAACGCCGCGCGCGTGTCGCCCTCGTCCGAGGAGCCCCAGAAGCGGTCTCGGCCGCGACGCACGTACCAATTGCTGAGCTCGTCCGCGAACGCCTCGATGGCGCGCGCCGCCTGGGTGATCTGGTAGTCGTCCATCTGCGTGCGCCCCGTCCGCACGAGGCTGTTGTAGCGGGACAGCACCCACCTGTCCATGAGCGGCCTGTCCTCCGGCGCGGGGACATCGGCCGTTGGGTCGATGTCGTCCGCGTTCGCGTAGAGGACGAAGAAGCCGTACACGTTGTAGAGCGTTCCGAGGAACTTCTTCAGCGACTCGCCGACCGTCTCGGCACTGAAGACGCGCTGCTGCCACGGCGGCGCGACGGTGTAGAAGTACCAGCGCATGGCGTCGGCGCCGTGCTTGTCGAGCACGTCCCACGGTTCGACCATGTTGCCGCGCGTTTTGCTCATTTTCAGGCCGTCCGCGCCCATGACGAGTTCGAGGCACATGCAGTTCCTGTACGCCACCTCGTCGTACAGGAACGCGCCGGTCGCCAGCAGGCTGTAGAACCAGCCACGCGTCTGGTCGATCGCCTCCGAGATGAAGTCGGCTGGATACGTGCGCTCGACCTTGTCCGCGTTCTCGAACGGCGCGTGCCATTGCGCGGTATGCGCGCAGCCCGAATCCAGCCACGCGTCGGCCCCCTCCGGCACGCGCTTCATGACGCCGCCGCACTCGTCGCACGGCATCTCTACTTCGTCGATGTAGGGTCGATGGAGCTCGATGTCGTCCGGCGTGTTCGGCGCGGCGGCCTTCAGCTCGTCGACGCTTCCGACGCATCGCGTGTGATCGCACTCGACGCATCGCCAGATCGGGAGGGGAGTTCCCCAGTACCGTTCGCGCGAGACGGCCCAGTCGATGTTGTTCTCCAGCCAGTCGCCGAAACGCCCGTCCTTGATGTGCGCGGGATGCCAGTTGACCTTCTGATTGAGCTCGACCATGCGGTCCTTGAAGGCCGTCGTGCGCACGAACCAGGACGCGCGAGCGTAGTACAGCAGGGCCGTGTCGCAGCGCCAACAGAACGGGTAGTCGTGCTTCATCGTCTCGCACCGCAGCATCTGGCCGCGGGCCTCCAGGTTCTCGATGATCCCGGCGTCCGCGTCCTTGACGAACACGCCCGCCCACGGCTCGACCGCGTCGACGAAGGCTCCCTCGGTGTTCACCAATTGGACCACGGGCAGGCCGTGCTCGCGCCCGACGTCGTAGTCGTCCTGCCCGAACGCTGGGGCGAGGTGGACGATCCCGGTGCCGTCGTCCAGCGTGACGAAGTCGGCCGCCACGACGTAGTACGCCTTCTCGCGCGGCTTCGCGAAGTCGAACAGGGGCTCGTAGTCGATGCCGACGAGCTCGCTCCCCGTCACGTCGTCTGCAAGCTCGTAGCCTGTGTGTTCGCTGAGAACTCTCTCCACGAGCGCCTTCGCGACGATCCAGGTCTCGTCCCCGTGCCGGACGCGCGCGTACTCCGCATCCGCCTTCACGGCGAGCGCCACGTTCGAGGGCAGCGTCCACGGCGTCGTCGTCCAGACGAGGAAGTAGGTGTTCGGTTCGTCGTTCAGTCGGAACTTCACGTAGACCGAGGGGTCGTCGACCTCGGCATAGCCCTGGGCGACTTCGTGGCTCGACAACGCCGTGCCGCAGCGCGGGCAGTACGGGACGACCTTGTGCCCCTCGTAGAGATAACCCGCGTCCCAGTAGCGCTTGAGGATCGACCACACGGACTCGATGTAGTCGTTGTGGAACGTGACGTATGGATCGTCCATGTCGAGCCAGAAGCCGATGCGCTCGGTGATCTTCTGCCAGTCCTGCTCGTACGCGAGGACGCTTTCCTTGCACTTCTCGACGAACTCGCGGATGCCGTACGCCTCGATCTCTTCCTTGCCGTCCAGCCCGAGGGCCTTCTCGACCTCAATCTCGACGGGCAACCCGTGTGTGTCCCAGCCGCCCTTGCGATGGACCTGATGCCCAGTCATCGTCTTGTAGCGACAGACGAGATCCTTGATCGCCCGGGCCCACACGTGGTGGACGCCCGGTTTGCCGTTGGCCGTCGGCGGACCTTCGAGAAACACGAACGGCTTGCAGCCATCGCGGGCCTCGACCGACTCACGGAACATGTCCGTATCCCGCCACAGGTCGAGCACGGTACGTTCGAGCTCCGGGAAGTTGAGTCGCGTGTTTACCTGCTGGAATCGATCGCCCATCGTGCTGTCTCCGCTGCTACGCATGCCCATGAAAAAGCCCACCATCACCTGCGGGTGACGATGGGCTTTTCCGAATTCGCTGAGTCTGCTTTATTCGTCCGTGTGGCGCCCACGCCCTCCCGCTATACCGGCCCCAATAAGGGGCAGGCTAAGGCTGATCGACGTAATTCGTATAGCGGCGCGGCCGGAAAACTGGCCACGGGCCGTGACGTCGTGCCTGCTGACTGTGGAGGACATTGCGATTCCGTTCTCGATCTCAGGCCCCATGCGCGCCCAACAGATGGGGACGCGTCCGACATCGCTACGTTACCATAGGCCGGGCAGACCGTCAAGGTGGATCGGGCGGTCGTGACAGGCGTTCCACGCGAGCACCGCCGCGCCGCTACCTACGCTATCGTTCGCCTCCCGGAGGAACTTGACCCAAATGATGGGCGCACGCGGACAGGCCGGCGCGCGAGATTCGGTCCTCGCTTACACGGACTCCACCGCCGACGACATGCGCTTGCTCCACGCCGACATCTGGGGCAACGAGGCGCACGCACTGATGCTCGGGCAGCAGGGAATCGTCCCCGTCGAGGACGTGCGCGAGATACTGGCGGCCCTGCAAGAGGCGCGTCGCGAGGCCGACGCGGGCGAGTTCGTCATGGACGCGCGTCTCGAGGACGTGCACATGAACGTCGAGGCGTACGTCAGCCGCGTCGCGGGCGCCCAGTCCGGCGGACGTGTCCACACGGCGCGCTCACGGAACGACCAGGTTCTCACCGACGCACGCATGACCATCCGCGAGGAGCTGACCGACCTGGAAGCGGGCGTGTGCGCCCTCGCCAACGCGTTCCTCGGTCTGGCCTCCGAACACGGCGACGCCGTCATGCCGGGCTACACGCACACGCAACACGCGCAACCGATCACCCTCGGCTTCTGGGCGACCGCATACGCCGCGCTGTTCGTCGAAGACCTGCGACGGATGCAGGCGTGCTACGCGACGGTGAACCGGAGCCCCTTGGGCGCGTGCGCGCTGGCGGGCACCGACTTCGAGATCGACCGAGACCTGACCGCGCGTCTGCTCGGATTCGACGGGGTGGATGAGCACGCCCTCGCGGTGATCTCCAACCGCGACT
>NYZG01000365.1 GCA_002687025.1 Candidatus Poribacteria bacterium | reverse complement strand
GTGCTGCGCTTCTCCCGGCGCATGGACCTCGACGCAGCCATCAGCGACTACGGGGCCTTGGCCATAGTCGACGGGGCCGCACCCAACATGCTGTTCCGCACGCTACAGACCGAAGTCGTCCCGGACGACCCGGAGTACGAAAACCTGTGGAACATACCCGCCATCGCGATGCCCCGCGCGTGGGCGATAGAGCGGGGCAACCCGTCGGTGATCGTCGCCGTCGTCGACACCGGGACGACGCTCGACCATCCCGACCTCGAGGGACAGCTCTGGCAGAACGACGGGGAGATTCCCGGCAACGGCCGAGACGACGACGGCAACGGATTCGTCGATGACGTCCACGGATGGGACTTCGTCGACGCCCCCACGGCAGGAGGACGGGGCGACTTCAACGAGCCGGACGGCGACCCGACCGACGAAACCGGCCACGGCACGCACGTCTCGGGCATCGTTGCTGCGCGGCCCGACAACGGCATCGACATCGCGGGAGTCGCGTGGAGCTGCCGCCTCATGCCGGTCCGATCCGGTTTCGCGGCGAGCGGCGGGGGCACGTTCCTGCAGGAAGACGATTCGTCCGCGGGGATCATCTACGCCGTCGAGAACGGCGCGTCGATCATCAACATGAGCTGGGGCGACGAGCGCGGATCGCGCCTGCTCAGAGACACGCTTCGCTACGCCTACGCCATGGGTGTCGTGCTCGTGAGCGCGTCGGGCAACGAGAGCCATCCGTCGGTGCTGTATCCCGCGGCGTTCCCCGAGGTGATCTCGGTCGCCGCCTCCGCTCGCGACGCCAGCGCGGCGCGCTTTACCAACGCCACGGCCGAGGTGGACCTCGCCGCCCCGGGCGTGAGCATACTCAGCCTGCACACCGAGGGCCGACTGCGCACGCTGAGCGGCACATCGATGTCCGCGCCGCACGTCGCGGGGGTCGCGGCGCTGATGCTCGCCAAGCGGCCGGGGCTAGGAGTCGACGAGGTGAAGCGTCTGCTGGTGGCGTCCGGTTCCGCGCTCGTGGATGAAGGCCGTGCCGTAGGCGTGCCGCTCCTAAACGCGGCGAACGCGCTGATGGCAAGCGAATCGCTCATCGCGGAGATAACGAACCCCGGCATTCGTCTCGGAGGCGATCGCTCGGTGGACATTGTCGGCTCCGTCGGCGGGCCGAACTACGCCGGGCATCGCCTGCTGGTCGGCGAGACGTCCACGCCGACGGCATGGGTCTCACTCATCGACGCGCGAGGACGAGACGGCGCCGGGTTCGACCACCTGCTATACGCCTGGGACACCTCCACGCTGCCCGAGGGCACGTACACGCTACGACTGGAGACTTACTCCACGACGGGGCAGTTCGTCCGCGACCAACGGCTCGTAGAGATCGACCACACGCCGCCACGCGTGCTGCGGCACGAGCTGTTCCATGCGCTGTCAGGCGGACAGGGGGCGCCGTTCCTGTGGGTGGAATTCGACGACGCCGCGCTCGCGGCGCTCACCGTCCGCGACTCCGCGACGGGAGTCGTCCACGACGCGACCGAGTTCGCGACGCCGCAGCGCCATTTCATCCTGGCGCTGACGGACTCGGTTCCAGACGGCGCGTGGGCGTACACCTTCGTGGCGCGGAACTCCGCCGGCATGGGAACCACGGTCGAAGGGGTCGCGCCCGGCGGCCGCGAATTCGCGAATCCCGGTAATCGGGCCGTTCAGCCGGGGAATCGACTCCCCTCGCTCGACGTGGCGCCGCGACTGACGGATTTCAACGGCAACGGCCTCCCCGAGATCGTCGGCTCGTCGCCCGGGACCGAAGGGTTCGTGTTCACGCAGGTGTTCGAGGCGCGCGACGGCGGGCAGCTACGTTCGGTCCATCAGTTCCCGGACTTCTTCACCCCGCTCGACGTGGGCGATCTCGACGAGGACGGGCTGCTCGAGACCCTTGGGCAGGTCGGCGACGATCTGATACTCATCGAGGCCGCCGCCGCGGGCGAATTCCCGTCGAAGCTGATCTGGACCGGCGACAGGATGAAACGCGGACGGATCGTCGACGCCGATGGCGACGGCACGCCGGAGCTCCTAGCGACGACCGGCGGCTCCAATCTCGTCGTCGTGCGCGCGGTCGGCGACAACGCGTTCGAGGAAGTCGCTTCCCTGCGGAACGGCACGGAGGGCTTGAACTTCTTCGCACCGTCGCGCGTGGTAGACGACATCGACGGCGATGGGCTGCGCGAGATCTTCATGGGCGACGCCGACGGCAGCCTGCTGGCGTTCCGCTGGGACGGCGCCCAGCTTCGCCAGGTGTGGGACACGCAAACCGTATTCAGCGCGATCCACGATGTAGCCGCGGGCGTCTTCCTGGGAAGGCGGAGCGTCGTCGTGTTGGGCGAGGAGCCGTTTGGGTTGACACCGCGGGGCGGCGCCATGTCCACGGTAGCCGTCTACATATGGAGCGAGAACTCCCCCAAACTGGAAGTCCACCGGACGCCGCGCCGCCCCATCCGCCGCCTCCGACAGCGTGACGATCGAGCGCGGCTGCTCGCCGGTCGCATGGCGGCCGACGGTGACGACATCGTTGCCGTCATCTCCGGGGGTCACACGTATCTGCTCCGCATGGCGGAGTCGGGGGAGCTGGCGCTGGATTGGACCGGTCGCGCTGATCCCACGCAGTCCCCCGCGTTTCTCGACCTCGACGGCGACGGCCGCGCGTCGTTCCTTTATAATGAGCGTGGTCTCCTGAACGTGCTCACCCCCGATGGCGCGCCCACGCAGGGGACGAGGCCGTTTGCGCTCGACGTCACGGCCATGAGCTCGCGATCCGTTCGGCTGACGTGGCAGTGGGCGGGGAGCAGTTCGCAAGGCGTCGTCTACCGCGCGATCGGCGACGATGGTGAGTTCGTCGCGCTGACGGACATCTCTGGGGAGCCGACGTACACGGACGACACGGTCCGCGAGGGCGAGCGGTACCGCTACGAGATTCGGGTGGGCGAAGCGGCCTCCGACGCCGCCGGCATCTTCATCGGCGAGCAGCCCCGCCTGCTGACGGCGGAGGCGCTGACGATGTCGCGGGTGAGACTCGCATACAGCTTGCCCATGGGCGGCAGCGCGCGGCAGGCGTCGGCGTACCGCGTCGTCGCGGTCGCGGGCGGCGCAGGCGGCGCGCGCTCCTGGACTCCGACATCCGTCGCGCGCCAGGGCCCCGAGGACGAGGTGATCCTCGCGTTCTCCGCCCCGGCGCCTCCTCCGGGCGACTACCGCGCTGAGATCACGCGCCCCAACGACGTCCGCAGCGCCGACGACATGCCGGTTGACGAATCGGCGCGATCGGCCCCATTGCATATCCCGACGCAGGCGGCGACGCCGACCGACCTGAGTCGCCTGCGCGTGTACCCGAATCCCGTGTACGTGCGCCGCAATCACTCGGCGCGCGTGGAATTCGCCGGGATGCCGGCGGGAGCTGTGGCGCGGGTGTATACCGTGGACGGCGGGCTTCTGGT
Organism: Candidatus Poribacteria bacterium; assembly: GCA_002687025.1. Taxonomy (GTDB): domain Bacteria; phylum Poribacteria; class WGA-4E. The sequence continues at coordinate 7,606 of NYZG01000365.1, read as the reverse complement.
AGAAGGCATCGTCGACGAAGGCCGCGACGCGTGGAGTTGGGATCTCCTGAACGACTCCCTACGACCCGTGGCGCCCGGCGTCTACATATACTCGGTGGAATGGCAAGGGCAGCGACGCGCGGGCAAGCTCGCCGTCGTTCGCTGACACGCTCGCCCACTCGGTTTCAACGCTTGCGACGCGCTCGACAATTGCGTAGGGTCAGGCGCCCATCGTCGGCAGGATGCTCCACGATATGACGTTGCCGCACGGCGAACACACGGCCCGCCTGGCGTTGGCTTCCCTGGACGGAATGGGGGCCCCGAGGTACGAGCAGCTCCTGAGAGAGTTCGACTCGGCGCAAGAGGCTCTCAACGCCAATATCACGGCGCTACAGTCGGTTTCGGACATCTCGTTCAGCATGGCGGAACGCATTATCGCGTTGCGGGACAGGCTGGACGCCGTCGAGGAACGCTGGGAATCGCTCTGGAGGCAAGGGGTCGTCGCCCGCCTGAGCGATACGCCCGAGTACCCGGAGCCGCTGCGCAAGATACCGGGCCCGCCACCCCTGCTGCTGACGTGGGGGTTGGAAGGCGCGCTCCCCGAACGCTCCCTGGCGATCGTGGGGACACGCAACCCGTGTCCCGAAGGGCTGGAAGCCGCGGCCACAGCGGCCCGGATCGCCCGAGAAGACGGATGGTGCGTCGTGAGTGGACTCGCCCGCGGCATCGACACGGCGGCCCACCGTGCCGCGATCGCGGCACGCGGGAGTGGTGAGTGGGGGTCCATCGCCGTCGTCGGTCACGACCTGACGTCGATGTACCCGCCGGAGCACCGGCAGTTGGCGGTCGAGGTGGGTCGCGCTGGGGCGGTGGCGTCCGAATGCCTGTTCGGGGCGGTCGGCGCGCGTCGGCTCGTGCGTCGCAACCGGATCATAAGTGGGCTGTGCCGCGGGGTGATGGTCATCCAGAGCGGCCGTGAGGACGGCGCGCTACACACGGCGCGGTTCGCAGAGACACAACGCCGTGACGTGGCCGTCTGGGACCCGGCGGAGCTGACCGTCGCCTCGGCAGGAACGGCCGAGCTTGTGTCGCGAGGAAGGCGCCACTACAATGCCGCGACTTTTGCCGGCTGGCTGGATCATCTAGGTAGCCGGACGGAGTTTCCCGACCCGATGTTGCTCTTCGACAAGAGCAAACGCCCGTCGCGCGGGTACTGGCTATACGCCCGCGAGACGGTCGACGCGGCCGGGGGTTGCGGCGCCGAAGCGGTTGTGCCAGACTACCGCGCGGTTGACGGCCAGGGCGCCTGTGGAAGCCCATGGTGAGCGAGTTTCGAGGGCATGCAATTGCCCTTTACACCGCTTACTGGGTTTGCTACACTTGGCTACGGCTTGCTTGAGGGCCGTTTTGGGGGCACGCTATCATGCGTTCACCCAATGGAGCCTTCGGTTCCACACCGGCGATTAACCCCGTCGGGCGGAGCGGCAGGCTCGGGCGTTCGTCCACGATTCGGTGGACTACCGGTAACGAATTGCGGTGTTGTGTCGTGTATGCTACTGTGCTAATGTTCGCGCGGCACGAACCGACTCTGGCATCGAGATGTGGTTCGGGCGTCCTGGGTGCAATGGTTGCGCTCGGCGTCACTGGAACTTGGCAGTTCCTAGAAATCGGCTAAACTCGGTCCGTTGGGGTTCCTGGATCCCAAGCGTGGGCGGGGAAGCGACAACGAGAACTAAGGTAAGGAGCTGAGGCTCATCATGAGGAAATCCCTTCGATGGCTCTCGCTGTTCATGGCGCCAGCGCTAGTCATCTCACTCTCAGCGTTGATGGTCGCATGCGGCGGCGATGACGAGGTCACGGACGAAGACGTCACCCTGGTCAGCACGAAGCCCGAGGCGGGCTCCGATGTCGCCGAAGGCAGCAGCGTTACGCTGACCTTCAGCGGCGACCCGGGCACGGTGACCGTCAATGGCGGCGCGACCGAAGGCGCCGGCAGCACGCGCACCTTCGCGGTGACGACGGCCAGCAACGACATCCAGTGGGACACCGGCAGCAGCACGCTGACATTCGGCACCGTCCTGCCTCCCGACAACGATCCGCCCGAACACACTGGCACGGATCCGGACATTGCGGGTGATACCGATGTCGATCCTGCCGACCTCGCCGATGGTCTGACGCTCTCCTTCAACGAGGATGTCGATGTCGACGAGTTGACCATCTCCACCGGCGGCTCGGCGCTGGCGTGGGTGCCGACAGTTGACGGCGCCGATGTCACGTTGCAGGCCAACGCCGACGACCCGATCGTCAACGAGACCGACTACGACGTCGAGGGCGTGATCCTCGACCTCGCCGGTAACGAGACTGAGATCAGCTTCTCCTTCACGACGAAGGCGAAGGAATAGGTCTCACCGACCGTTCCGAATAACGCGAAAGCGCACCTCGCCATGGGTGCGCTTTCGTGTGCTCGGGCCCGAAGTTCACGGCGCCGTGTGATATACTTCGTCCGACCGCGCACGGACCCGGCCGCTTGCCCACAACCCGTACTCAAGAGGACGTGACGATGAGCGCCGCAGCCCCTGTCGCCGCCGACCGACGCATCGAGGTATGTGACGAGACCTTGCGCGACGGAACGCAGGCCGAGGGCATTGCGTTCTCCGTCGAAGGCAAGCTGCGGCTATTGCAGGAGTTCGACGACCTCGGCATCGACTTCGTCGTCGGTGGGTGGCCTTTCTCGAACCCGCGCGACATCGAGTTCTTCCGCCGCGCCAAGGAAGTGTCCCTGCGACACACGCAGTTGATGCCGTTCGGCAGCACGCGCCGCAAGGACAACGCCCCCGAGGAAGACCCGAACCTCCTCGCACTCGTCGAGACGGGCTGCCGACACGCGACGATATTCGGGAAGAGCTGGGAACTCCACGCCACCGAAATCCTCCGCGTGACGTTGGAGGAGAACGTCGAGATGATTCGGTCGTCCGTGCGGTTCCTGACCGACGCCGGCATGTCCGTGCTCTACGACGCGGAACACTTCTTCGACGGCTACACGCGCAACCGGCCGTATGCCATCGAGACGTTGCGCGCCGCCGTCGACGGCGGAGCCGTGCGCCTGGTGCTGTGCGACACGAACGGCGGCACGCTGCCGCTGGAACTGGGCGACATCGTCGCGCACGTCATCGCCGAGTTTCCCGGCACGCCCGTGGGCATCCACGCGCACAACGACTCGGGCGTCGGCGACGCGAACACGCTGATGGGCGTCGAACGCGGCGCGACGCAGGTGCAGGGCACGTTCAACGGCTACGGCGAGCGGTGCGGCAACGCGAACCTGTGCGCCGTCGTGCCGAACCTCGCGCTCAAGATGGGCCGAGACTGCCTGATACCAGGCGCGCTCGCGGAGCTCACGCACGTGTCGCGCCTCGTGAGCGAGCTGGCGAACCACGCGCACAACGAACGGCAGGCATACGTGGGACGGTCGGCCTTCGCACATAAGGGCGGCGTCCACATAGACGCGGCGCGCAAGAACCCGCTGTCGTACGAGCATATCGAGCCGGAGCTAGTCGGGAACAAGCAGCGCATACTCATATCCGACCAGGCCGGGCGCAGCGCGATCATCGAGAAGCTGGAGGACGAGTACCCGGACCTCGACAAGCGATCCCCAGAGGTCCAGCGCGTCTACGACAGCATGAAGGAGGCGGAGCAGCTAGGATACGCCTTCGAAGGCGCTGAGGCGTCGTGGAACTTGCTCGCGCGCAAGGCGATGGGCGAGCACACGCCTGCATTCGAGTTGCACGGCTTCCGGCTGATCATCGAGAAGTTCCAGACGCACGACATGCGCTCCGAAGCGACGATAAAGGTGCGCGAGCCGAACGGCCTCGAAGAGCACACCGCCGCCGAGGGCGATGGGCCCGTAAACGCTCTGGACAACGCCCTGCGGAAGGCGCTCGAAAGGTTCTACCCGCATCTTCGCGATGTCACGCTGGTGGACTACAACGTGCGCGTGCTCGACTCGCAGTCGTCCACGGCCGCGCGCGTGCGCGTGCTGATCGAGTCCACCGACGGCGAGGAGACATGGGGCACCGTCGGCGTATCTGAGAACATCGTCGAGGCGTCTTGGAAGGCGCTGGTGGACAGCTTCGAGCACAAGATACAGAAGGAAATGCGCCGGCAGGCCGGCGTCGGCGTCTAGTGGGTGTAGCCCGGCCACTTGGGCGTGCTTGGACCCCATCCTAGCCTTCCCCTGCAAGGGGAGGGGATTCAGTCATCGGGCCGCTCTGCACTGCAGGCCATGCGTGAGCGCGGGAGGAGAGCGGCGCCGTATCGCGTCCCGCGGTGTAGGAGCGGCCTATCTCGCACGAACACGCCTCGCTGCCGGACTCTCCGATCACTCTCATCGCCAACCCAGTCGCGGGCAAGGGTCGGACCCGTCGCGCCCTGCGCCAGGCAGAGGCCCTGATCCGCGACGCGGGTCTGTCCGTCACAATGCAGCTCACGACGCGGCCAGGACACGCGACCGAACTCGCACGACGCGCCGCCGAGTCCGGCGTGGGCGTTGTGGCCGCCATGGGCGGCGACGGCACCGTCCGAGAAGTGGCGGCAGGGCTGTCTGGCTCTGAGAGCACGCTTGCCCTGATCCCGATGGGTTCGGGCGACGATTTCGCACGGTCTCTCGGCATCCCACGCACGCTGCCCGAGTCGTTTGAGCTCCTACGGTCTGGCGTCGTGTCCGCATGCGACGTCGGAGAGGACGCCGCGGGCCTGTTCATCTGCCTGAGCGGCGTCGGTTTCGCCGCCGAAGTCGCCTACGAGGCGGTTCGATCCCGCGTGTTCCGGCGATCGGCAGGCTATTTCATGGGCGTCTTCAAGGCGCTCGTGGGTCTGCGCCCGTTTTCCATGCGTCTCCACGTAGACGAGGGCCCGCGCGAGATGGACGCGCTGTTCGCTCTCGTCCAGAACACGCCGTACTGCGGCGGCGGGCAGTGGATGGCCCCGGATGCCAGGCTGGACGACGGCCTGTTCGACATCGTCGTCGTGAAGCCCGTGAGCCGGCTGGAGTTGGTGAGGACGCTGCCGAAGGTCTACTCCGGCAAGCACATAGGGCATCCCGCGATCGAGGTGATCCGCTCCTCGACGGCGCGCATCGAGACGGACGCCCCGCTACGGAAGCTGCTCGACGGCGATGTGATGGGTTCCGAACCATTGGATTCGCGCGTGCGGGCGGGAGCGCTTCGCGTGCTGACGCCTCAGTCGTCGTCGTTGGTTTCGGGAGGCTCGTCGCTCACGTCCTCGCCGTAACGATCCAGCTTGCGGTACAGCGTGCGCAGGCCGATCCCCAGCATCTCCGCCGCCTTGGTCTTATTCCCGTCCGTAGCCTTGAGGGTTCGCAGGATCGCCTCGCGCTCGATGTCATCCATCGAACGCCCTACCTCCACGAGTTCCGGCCGCTTTGCTGTGGAGCCGTTGCGGAGCGAGTCGGGCAGGTCCGCCTCGGTGATGACGGCGCCCTCGACGCTCAGGACGAGAAACGACATGAGATTCCGCAGCTCTCGGATGTTCCCCGGCCAGTCGTATCGCCGGAAGGCCTCCATCGCGGACACACCCAACGGCTTGGGAGGGACGCCGTGTTCCTCGGCGGCCTTCATCAGATGATGCTCGGCCAGTAGCGGGAGGTCTTCGCGCCGGTCTCTGAGCGGCGGTATGTCGATGGGGAACACCTTTATGCGGTGGTACAGGTCTTCCCGGAACGTGCCGTCGCGCACGGCCTCCTCGAGCTCCCGGTTCGTCGACGCGAGTATGCGCACGTCGATGGGAATCGCGCGCGTGCCGCCGACGCGCATTATCTCGCGCTCTTCGAGCACGCGCAGCAGCTTCGCCTGCGCGTCCATCGTCATCTCGCCTATCTCGTCCAGGAGCAGTGTGCCGCCGTTGGCTTCCTCGAAATAGCCCGGCTTGTCGCGGGAGGCTCCCGTGAAGGCGCCGCGGTTGTAGCCGAACAGCTCGCTCTCGACGAGTTCCCGCGTGACGGCCGCACAGTTGAACGGCAGAAAGCGCGCCCGCGCCCTTGGACTGAGGTTGTGGACCGCGCGCGCGGCGAGCTCCTTGCCCGTGCCGCTCTCGCCGAGGAGCAGCACGGTCGCGTTCGTGGGCGCCACGCGACGTATCTTGCGGAACACCTCCTGCATCGCCAGGGAGGCCCCGATCATGTTCTCCAGACCGTAGACGCTGTCCACCTGCTCCCGGAGAGCGACGTTCTGCCTTTCGAGCTCGTGCTTCTCGACCGCCTTGCGCACCCGGGCTCGTGTCGTCTGGATGTCCAGCGGCTTCTGCAGGAAATCGCCCGCGCCAGCCTGCATGGCGTCCACGGCTCCCTCTACAGAGCCAAACCCCGTGACGACGATCACCTGTAGCTCGGGGCGCGCTTCCTTGGCGTGGCGGAGGAGCTCCTGACCGTCCATCTCGGGCATCTTCAGGTCCGTCAGCAGCACGGCCACGTCGCGGCTTTCGATGATGCCCAACGCTTCGACGCCGCTTCCCACGTCCACGATGTCGTACGCCTCTGAGCGGAATATGCGGCGGGTCTGCTCGCGTTCCGTTGCGTCGTCATCGACGATGAGGATGGTCGGTTCGTGGGCGGGATCGGTCATTCGGTGGCGCTCGCGTGTGTTGGCAGTGGGATGCGTAGGGACACCGTTGCGCCGCGGCCCGACGAGGCTCTGGCCTCCGCGATCCCGCCGTGCATCTCCGCGACCTCCTTGACGACCGCCAGCCCGAGGCCTGTGCCGTCCTCTTTAGTAGAGTAGTACGGCTCGAAAGCTCGGCGACGCGCTACCTCGTCCATTCCGGGGCCCGTGTCGGCAAAGGAGACGACGATGTCCGAGCCGACGGCTTCCACGGCCACGCTAAGTCTACCGTCTTCGCCGATCGCCTGAAAGGCGTTCACTATCACGTTCAGGAACGCCTGTCGCAGCAGGGCCGAGTCGGCGCCCGCGGTGATCCCCCGCGGCACGGAGCGCGTGATTTCGACGCCGGCTCGCGCGGCCTCGGCCTCCATGAAGTCGAGCGTCTCGTTCACCAACGCGCCTATGTCCACGTCATCCGGTCGGAACTGCATCCTGGCGTAGCGCTGGAAGTCCGACAGTATCCGCTCCAGGCGATCCACCTCGCGCCGCACGCGCCCCACGTCGGCGAGGACCGCGCCCTGGGTCGGCGCCGACTCCCCGGTCAGATCCTCCTCCAGCAGTTGGAGGGTGATGCTCATGGTGTTCAGCGGATTGCGTATCTCGTGGGCGATGCCGCGCATCACCGTCTGGCGAAGCGAGTCGCGCGAACTTGCCGGCCGTGACGCCCGATGACGCAGCAGCAGCGCGGTGATCGCACTGCCGAAGACACAGCCCAGTATGCCCGTGAGAATCCACATCGCCGGCTCGCATGAGATGGGAACAGGCGTGCAGTGTAATGCGAGCTACCTGAGCCGTAAAGACAGGGGAGGAGAGGGTGTTCCCTATAGGTGATGCTATTGGTCCGCCGAGAGTGCCTGGCCGCTGCCACACTGGCCGCCGGGAACGACGCCGGGCCGTGTAGCCACGCGAGATTCCTCGTCGCGATGCTCCGTCGGAATGACACACTGTGGCGCGTG
>NYZG01000364.1 GCA_002687025.1 Candidatus Poribacteria bacterium | reverse complement strand
GTCGCGGCGGAACGATGGTAGAGGGGCCATGGCGAGACCCTAACCCAGACACACACCTCCCGGCCAGGGGGCGTCCCAGATCAGGCTGAGTAGTCACTCGGCCCGACAGAAGGACGCGTCACCCCCAACCGCCTCGACTTCCGCCACGAGGTCGTCACCCCGGTCCTGGCGCCGCCCCGTGACGACGACCTTCGCCCCCTCGGCGGCGAACACGCGGGCGATCTCCGCTCCGATGCCGCTCGTCGAGCCCGTGACGATCGCGACCTTGCCTGCCAGTCTGTCCGCCATACTCGGCCGTTCCTCCCGTGGGTCGCGCCGTTCCCGTCGCGGCGCCTGGCCAGAGTATGTCCGGGCCCGCTCACGCGCAACGCGCCGAGTGACCCAGGGCGTGGCCCGGCATGCGCTATTTGCGGCTGGCTGCCGCCCCACTGCCGCCGCCCAGGGAGCCCGCGCCGAGCACGAATCCGAGGTTGTAGAGCGCGCCGCTGTTGTGGACCTCGTAGAAGTGCACCGTGTCCTTGAATAGCGAGATGATGAACGTGATCGGCGAAATCGCTCCGTGCCAAAGCCCCAGCCAGAACCCGGCGACCTCGCCCTCGGCATTGGCGACGTTCGCGAGGCCGTTCGGCCCGGCCGCGCATCCAACGACCAGCAGCAATCCGACGAACGCGATGGCGTAGCCTAAACGACGCATCCGTGTCTCCTCGGGGTAGCGATGTCCCGCGCGTCGCCGCGACATGGAGGGCGCGGGATGGTCGTCCATTGGCAACACATCGCGCGTGCCGCCACGATCACCGGGTCGGGCACCCCCGTCCTGGCGCATCCCAACTCACCAGTGTAGAATAGAGCATACAGCATGTCATACAGCCGCGCTAGCTCGAGCATAGGACGGGACGATGGCAGAGGAGAAAGTTCGGACGACGATCACGCTGCCTGTGGAGTTGGACAGGCAACTCAGGGAGTCTGTCCCCCTGCGCAAGCGTAGCGCGTTCATCGCGGAGGCCGTGACCAAGCTGCTGCGAGAAGCGGAACGCGGCGAGGCCTGGGACGAAGCAGCCGGGATCTGTAGCGATGAAGATTACCCGCATTGGCGGACGCCCGCCGATGTCCGCCGGTACATCGCCGAATCTCGCGACCCGGCGAACTGGAGGCGTCCCGCGTCCGATGAGGGCTGACGCGCGCATCCGCCACATTATGGATTCCGACGTGGTGATATGGTACCTGCGCGGCCACCAGCCGACGCGGGAGCTGCTGGACGGCCCCCTGCAGCGGGCGCTGGCCTGCTCGACGTTGACGATTTACGAGGTCTGGCGTGGCGTCCGGGACCATGAACGCGTGCGGACGCGTCGCTATCTCGGCGCCCTAGAGGCGATTCCTGTGTCGGCGACAGTGGCGTATGCGGCGGCCGAGTACCGGCAGGCGTTCCGGGCGCGTGGGATCACCCTCGGCGATATGGACTCGGTCATCGCCGCCACGGCACGGGTGCGCGGGCTCACCCTCCTCACCTACAACCGCCGCCACTTCCCCATGGACGACATCGAACTGTACGATCCGATGCCCGTATTGGAGTAGCCGCCGCTACCACCCCGCCTTTGTGACGCCGCCCGCATTGCTCTAGAATCCGGGGCCTATCCACACGGCCAGGAGAACGCAGAGCATGTCGCCTACACACGGAACCGCCCGCAGCTTCGAACGGTCCTTGAAATGGCAGAAGCGCGCCGAAGCGGTGATCCTCGGCGGAGGGCAGGCGCACAAGCGCGCGCGACTGCCGGGCCCGCTCATGATCGAGCGCGGCGAGGGGTGTCGCTTCTGGGATGTCGACGGGGCCGAGTACATCGACTACCTGATGGGCTACGGCCCGGTGGTGCTGGGATACGCGCATCCGCGCGTGTTGCAGGCAGTGGCGGAGCAGTGCGCCCGCGGGAATGTCTTCAACGTCGGACACACGCTGGAAGTCGAACTCGCCGAGAAGCTGGTCGAGATCATACCCTCGGCCGAGCGTGTGACGTTCTGCGTCGGCGGCTCCGACGGGACGTCCGGCGTCATCAAGCTCGCACGGGCGTACACGGGCCGCGAGAAGATCGTCCGCAGCGGTTATCACGGATGGCACGATTGGTGCCATTCGGAACGCGGCGCCCTTCTCGGCACGGCGGCGTACACGCTGACCATGGCCTACAACGACCTTGCCTCGCTGGAGCGGCTGTTCGAGCAGCATCGCGGCGGAATCGCGTGCGTCATCATGGAGCCGGTCGGCTATGAGGCGCCACTGCCCGGGTACCTCGAAGGCGTTAAGCAGTTGTGCCACGACAACGGCGCGTTATTCGTCCTCGACGAGGTGAAGACGGGGTTCCGCTACGCCCTGGGCGGCGCGCAGGAGCATTTCGGTGTCACGCCCGACCTATCCGTGTTCAGCAAGGCGATGGGTAACGGCTTCGGGATATGCGCCATCACGGGATCAGCGGAAGTGATGGACGATGTCGCGGGAGTGTGGGTCGCGGCGACCTTCCACGGCGAGATGTCCCTCGTGGCCGCCGCGTTGGCGACGATCGCGGAGATCGAGGAGAAGGACGGCATCGAGCACATGTGGCACCTCGGAAACATGCTGCTCGACGGCTACCGCGAGATGACCGACCGTCTCGGCGTCGAGAACGTGCGGCTGGAGGGCGCCGGGCCGATGCCGTTCTTCGGTGTCACCGGCGGCGACGAACGCCTCGACGCGATGCGCTCGACGTTCTACCGCGAGACGCTGGACGGCGGGCTGTACCTGCCCGAGGCGCACATATGGTTCCTCTCGCTGGCGCACACGGACGCGGACATCGCGCGCACGCTTGAGGTGTCCGAGGCGGCGCTCAGGAAGGGCCTCGCGGCAGCGTGACCCAGAGACTGCCCCAGGGAGCGCGGGAAGGGAGAGAATGCGAGACGACGTGACCCAATGGATTCGTTCCGCTCGCGGGAAACTGTGCTCCGACGCGCTCACGGATGCCGACTTGGACGACTTGGCGGCGCTCCTGCGCGAGCCGCGGCAGGTGATCCTCTACCTCTACTCCAAGTCGACGAACATGCGCTCCGCGGTCGCGGGCTGGGTATCGTACGATCCGTCGGAGCCGCCCGCGCCGAAGCTGCCCTCCGACGAGCCACCGTATGAGTCCGTCATGGCTGCGATGGGAGACGGCTGGCGTGTCGTTCAGTTCCCCGTCCCGACGCTGTACGAATACTCCGAGCTCGACAATAGCTACCTCGGGTACGAATTCGTCCTGGAGAAGTGGGAGTAGGAGGCGTCGATGCCAGACGTGCGGCCGACGATGACCGATGCGGACGTCATGCAGTTCGTCCGCGACGGGTACGTGTCCCTGGAGGCGGTCGTCGCGGACGACTTCAACCAACGCTGTGGCGACCTCCCCGCCGGCGGCTCGAACGACTTCATCCAATCCGACGAATACGTCGACTCGGTGCTGATGCTGCCGGCGGTCGCGGGCGTGGCGCGCTCGCTACTGGGCGAGGGGTTCGAGCGTCCGAGCATCGGCCACCACCATCTCTACGAGGCGCCACACGTGGGGCAGACGTGGCACTCGGACGGCCTGTCGGGTGACGGCTACGACGTGACCGCGCTCCAATGCTTCTACTACCCGCAACGCGTCGGCATCGAGGACGGCCCGACGATGATCCTGCCGGGCTCGCACCATCGCGCCGTCGATCGGGAGGCGATCGCGCACTACGGCGATATCCGTGGGCAGATGTCCCTCACCGTGCCGGCGGGGACCGTCGTGCTGACGCGATTCGGCCTGTGGCACAAGGCGGGACCGAAGGTGAACAGCCGACGCCGCGGCATGCTCAAGTGGACCTACCGACGCACGGCGAAGCCGCGCCGTGACTGGGTCACCGACTCCGACGATACCCCAACGTACGTGAACCGTGGCAGGCAGGCGTACCACACCGAGGTCGAGGCTTACCGGGAGTGGCGCCGTTGCGCGCACACCTGGGAGTGGATGTGCGGCCTCGATCCGGTCGTCACGCCTCCGACCGCCGGGGCGCGACCCAGACACGCGCGGCTGTGCTGACGCCCTCCCGCCGGCATCGGCTCTCGGACCGACCATGCGACGGGCGTCTCCGCGGGCGACATCAAGCGCGCTTGTCCAGCGAAGTTCGGCCGCCAACGAGTCGATGTGTGCTCGGTACTGCGGCCACCTGATGTTGGGGTGTTCGCCAGCGTCAGCGGCGCAGTCGAAATCGGCCGACGGCATGGACGGCCGGACCAAGCGCCTGCCGACTCAGGCATCGACCCCAATCGCGCCGAACTCGCCTCGTACACCGTGCGCGAGGGGCAAAATCGCCCGAAAGTCGCTACATCACTGCAACTAGCCCCGGTGTAGCGGCCGTATGACATGTACGACCGGCCGTCCTGTTCCTATGCGAGGGCGCCGGGGCATCGCGCGGAAACGCTGATTGCCAGGCGTCGTGGATGCGGCGGGCTCCTTGCCGTTTTCCCGACGTGGCACGCGACATGTAGCGTCGCGCCGCGCTGAAGGGTCCGACATCATGGGGATCGTCGGGCGTCGGGCACGATGGAAGCGGCGACCGAACCAACACGACAAGGGATCATCGACGTGAACAGACAGGACTTGATCGACAGCATCGCCGAGGCGACCGGTCTCACCAAAAAGGGCAGCGGCGACGCTCTGGACGCCACCCTCGACTCGATCTCGAGCGCGCTCGCCGACGGCGAGAAGGTCAGCCTCGTGGGCTTCGGCACGTTCGAGGCGCGCGAACGCGCGGCGCGCGACGGCTTCAACCCGCAGACGGGTGAGAAGATCAAGATCGCCGCGAAGACAGTCCCGGCGTTCCGCCCGGGAGCAGGCCTCCGCGCCAAGGTGGATGGATAGCCAGCCGCCGCCGGGAACGCCCACCGGCCGCGCGACAGAGCGACGAATCTGCGAAGCCGGCCGCCGCTGCGGCCGGCTTCGTCGCGTGGTATGCCCGGCCTGTCTCGCCGTGAGGTAGAGGAGCACTCCCCTACGGACCCGCAGGGAGAACTTCAGCCGACTGCAATGGTGTCCCCCGCGAGGCGGGACCCGAACGAAGCGCGAGGCAGAGCCTTAGCGTTGCGAGTAGAAATCGCCCGGGCGGCAATCGCCCGCTTCGCACATGCGCCAGGCATCGGAGAGGGCGTGCCTCGGCCCTCTCGGTTTCGTCCCCTCCTCAGAGAGAGGCGCTGTCGCCAACGCCCGTCGATCATGCCGCCGGCGAGTTGGCCGATTACGACTGGCGATCCTGGGTTCCCTGGCTCGTTCGCGCTGGGCTTTTCGGCGTCCACAACGCCATCGACGTATATCCTCCGCATCTCCATGTCGTATGCCATCGCGACGTGATGCCATGTGCCGTCGGCGATAACCGTCACCCCGTTGAAGTTCCGAAGGCGTTTCTGAAGTGGCGCGTGCTTGTGTTGAAGCGGCTTCACAGAGAATCGGGGCCAACGCCTAGTGGGGATCCTGGGCAAGCGGCGTCACGGGATGCAACATCCTGCCGCCCACGCAAATCAGAGCGCCAGTCTACGCTCGGAATCCCGCAACGCGCCACGTCAGGCACGGCGCCCGCGCGGACCCCGCTCCCGTGTGCTCCCCAACCGACGTCTCACCACCGCGCAAGCAAGCCCGACCGTTTAGGCATGGCGGTTCTGCCCGGCTGTTGCGTACCGCGAACATTGGGCGGGCCGCCTGTGTATGCCTCCAGGGAGCGCGGTATAGGGGAGCTGCGGTACAGGATCAAGGCGAATACAGTCGGCCGGAAACATGACATGAGGAACGACATGTGCCCTGTCGACCCGCTCCATAGGCGTCGCCTCCTGCCGCTGTTCGAGAAGACGAAAGCGGCTCGGACGATTGTGGACTGCGTGCTCCAGGGACACGGAGGAGCCATCTGGGTCGACGATGAAGACGCGCCGCGACTCGCCCGAATCACGCTCGGCCCGATCACGATCTTTGGAGGTGACGCGAACGCGCCGTCGTCCGGCGCCATGGTAGACGCGCCCCCAGAACTGCTGGTTGTGATAGGCGACGACAAGCAGTGGCGCGATCTGGTCGTAGTCAAGCGCCCGCGGGCGCGTGTAACGCAACGCACGTCATTCCTGCTGCGCGACAGGAACACCGATCGCCTTACGCAGATGGCGGGTCGAGTGCTGGATGGATGCCGCGTCGAGCGTGTTGACCTGAGGCTGGCACGTCGCATAGGCGCCGAGGTGACTCGGGACCTGCTCTTCCCGTCCGTCTTCGAGGGACCGGAGGACTTCGTCGCGCGAAGCGTTGGTTACTGCGCTATCGATGAGAACCGAATCGTCGCGGGGGCCACGGCCGCCGTGCCGTACGACAGCGGCTTTGAGATTCAGGTTAACACGAACGAGAACTACCGGGGCCGGGGTCTGGCGACAGCGGTAAGCGCGTCGCTCATCCTGCACGCCCTTCGTGAGGGGATGGAGCCACACTGGGACACCGGCAGTTCCATATCCGCGGGGTTAGCGCGGAAGCTTGGGTACGCCCAAACGGGAACGTACGAAGTGCTTGAGCTGGATGGTTGAGCTCCGAAGCGGAAGATACGTCTCCGTCTAGGAACCGCACCTGCCCTTTCTCACAAGAGAGAAGATGTCTCCTCGTGGGTCGCGGTAGCTGACAAGCGGCTCCCACATTCTCCGCAGGCATGGCGCCCCTATGCGAAGGTTCCACTGCGCCAGCCGCCCGGCCTCTGTCCGGTTTCCGATAACGTTGGTCATGGGCCGAACTCGCGCAGCTGACGTGGCACGCTTGGCGGTGTCAGCGCATGGGATGCGCTCAGCCTTCCCGTGCCATTCGCTTGCGCGATCACGTCCCGCATTGCAACTCGCGATTTTCTGCCCGTTCCCAGGCTTACCTGCTATACAGAAGGTGCGCAGAACAGTGGACGTTCCGTTTCTCTCGAATGCCTACTGACGGAAGGTGAACATGTCCCGACAAGATGTTATCGCGCAGATCACCGAGGCCCTCGGCGGCGTGCCGGGGTGGCTGTCCAGCTTGCCGGACGAGCAACTGGCGCAGACCTGGGGGACGCTCGGATGGATGTTCAGCGACACAGCGCTGACGTCCCGTGAGAAGGCGCTGGTCTCCTACGGAGCCGCCGCCGCAGTCCACTGCACCTATTGAATACCTTTTCATGCTGAGCAGTTGAGGCTCAGCGGGATGGGCGACGACGAACTCCACGAGGCTGTCCAGGCGACAATGGCTACGGCGGCCTTCAGCACGTACTTCCACGCCATCGGCTATGACCATGGCACATTCATCGAAGAGCTTGACGGAGCGGCGGCGCACATCAAGAGCCAGAGCGCCTGAGGTACGACCCGCCCGCAGAGGCGTCTGAGAAATGAGACGCCTTCGATGGCACAGTCAGGCGTGCGGCGACAACGTCCACGCCTGACCCATGACCTCCGAGAGCAGCGTCTTCCGACAACCATGATTATGTGGGCGAATCCAGCTCCACGACTGGCTTGTAGCACGCGGGGGAAGACGACATAAGACCGTCTATGGGAAGCCCACCGACCCGCGCCTTCCGAGGATCGATATGGCGCGGCGCCGCCGGACGGGACATGACAGCCTTCTATCAGACGCTCATCGCAGAATCGCCGCCATTAGCTACGTTTGGGCGTCGCGATGCCGTCGCATCCATTCGACGCCGAAGTCTACGACCGGACGCTGTTGGAAGAAGCGCGCCTCCGCGGCGCCTACTCGGTGCACGGGGATATCGTGAGCCGCGTCGAACGCGTCACCGATCGTGTGGAAGTCCTTCCCGCCGTCCGCCCAATCGACGTAGGTGACCCATTCGCGGCGACCGTCGACGAGCATCGCGCTGCCCGTCCGTACCTTCCGCATGCCGGGACACCCAGCGCGGGCTTCCGCCAGGTGCAGCGAAGTGCTGGCCCTGTGGTCAATGCCCAGCAGCAAGACGTGGCCGTCCAGCTCATACACCTTACCCACCGGAGACCGCTCCCCCATTCCCACCGGCGACCGCTCGCCCATTTCGTCAGGGGAGTGCTCCGCGACGATGTACTCCGCGCGCGCGCCCAACGCGGCCAGCGAGAACGCCGGGTGTGCGCTACGGACTGCGTCCGGCCATGTTCGGAACAGCTCCGGCACGACGCCCATACCTCGGGTGGGCGTCGTCTGTGGGTTGTACGCGGGCGTGTGGTCGCGGATCGTTTGCCACCACTCCTCGGGAACCGGTGGATGCTGCCACAGGGATGGTTCGCCGTTGTTGGTGCTGTACGTCACCATGACGATCGTCCCGCTACCGCCCACCGCCTCGATCAGCGCGAGGATGACGGCCTCGGCGCCGCCAACGACCCAACCCAGCTTGCTCATGGCGACATGCGCCAAGACTGTCTGCCCGACAGCCATGCCGCACGCACGAAGCTGGTCTGCCAACGACGCTGCGGTAAGTGGCACATCCGTACGCTCTACAACGTCTTGCTCAGGCATATTGGCCCGTGCTCCCAGTGGAACTGATAGATGGTAGTTCGGTTCGCGGATGTCGGGACCAGTCTCACACCTTCGTTCGGCCCTCAGGCAAGCGCGCGCAACCTGCCCGTGTACCCGGCGCGCGGATGCGCCGTGGACGGGCCACGAGCCCGTGGTGGCGAGGACGCCTCGCAGCTATCCGTACGAACACGGCGCACTTTCCGCTAACGTTGATTCTGTATCTTCCCAGACCGCTATTCTGGGCATTCCTCCATGATCTGTCTGAGCCGGCCCCGCGCCAAGACGTCCAAACCAGTCACCTCCCAAGGTACACGTGTGCTGCCGCTGCCCCGCGAGGCTGCCTGTCCGTGTGGGGCCAGCTGATAGCTGCTCGCGTCCTCGGCGGAGAGCCGAGCCGATCCAGATACCCTTGAACGCAGGCTGCCGAAGCGCTATCCGTTGATCAGACCCGGTCAACGCATCGGCCGGCGCTACAAAGGAGGACGACAATGTCCGATTCACCGGAACGGACTGAGAACGGCCTCATCGATCGACCCTGGGTGATGGGGACGATGATCGGGGTGTTAGTGCTTCTCGGCGTTGCGCTCTGGTGGCTCACGACCAACCACGACCAGGTGGAAGCGTGGGTCGTGTCCGGTCCATTCTAAAAGCACGCGAGCACGGCCTCGAACGCGCGCGGACAGATGTCCGTCGAACAGCTGTGCGGCGCAGCGCTATCCGTTGGGCACATTCCTACACTGTCATGCTCCTGAGAGGCGGAGGCTACGGAAAGCCTCCGCCTCGTCCGTACCCACCCGTCTTCCTGTATCTTGAC